>CAZMNB010000014.1:0-25208 GCA_964567545.1 uncultured Bifidobacterium sp.
AGCGTCGTCGTAAGAAGGCTGCTGCAAAGGCTGCCCCAAAGCGTCGTCGTCGTAAAAAGGCTGCTGCAAAGTAAGCCCCGCTTTTTAAAAAGACCCGACGCGAAAGCGCCGGGTCTTTTTTTATTACTTACCTAAATCAATTTTCAGATTTATATTGTTCGCGAAGCTCTTCGGTTAAATGGCCAAAAATTCCGGCCAACTCGGCTTGTTCTTTATTTGATAACTGGTCGATAAATCGCTTGCGCACGCTATTAACATGGCAAGGTGCCGCAGCGACAATTGCCTTGAATCCCTTTTCGGTCATAGTTGCCCAAGAACCGCGTTTATCTTCGCAACAAACTTCGCGCCGAACCCATCCAGCTTGCTCCATTACTTTCATGCGATGTGAAAGTCGCGATTTGGAGAGCATGGCAACTTCAGCTAGCTCACTCATCCGCATTCGACGGTTCGGGGCATCACTTAATTGGGCAAGTACTTCATAATCGGCCATTGATAAATCATGTCCAATCAAGTCACTATCTAACGCTTCCAATAACCGCCTTGAAGCAATAATGTAAGAACGCCAAGCGCTCATTTCGCGTGGGGTTAGCCAATTAGGAGTGATCTTTTTACTGGCCATAGATTAAGGGTAGAGCAGAATTGATTTGGTTGAAAGTTGAAACAACTATTTTTGAATCGCAGCCAACCTTGCTTCTCGACGAAGTTTCTGTTCGGCAGGGTTTGGTACCGGAACCGCAGCTATTAACCTCTGGGTATATGGATCTTTTGCATGCTTCAAAATCTGATCTCGCTCGCCAACTTCTACCAAACGACCATCTTGCATTACTGCAATTCGGTGGGTCAAAATATCAACTACCGCTAAGTCATGGCTGATGAATAGGCAAGCAAATTTCAATTTATCTTGTAACTCTTGCAATAAATCCAAGAAGCGAGCCTGAACCGATACATCAAGGGCTGAGGTTGGCTCGTCAGCGATTAAAAGGTCTGGGGTTAGCGCAAGCGCCCGCGCAATACCTACCCGCTGACGTTGACCACCAGAGAGCTCATGCGGGTATCGGTTGCGATAACTTCGTGGCAGTTCAACTTGATCCAGTAAATCTTCAATACTCTCATTTAACGCTTCGCCTTTTGCGATACCGGCTAGGAATATTGGTTCGCCGATACTTTCACCGATTGGAAGGCGAGGATTTAGCGAACTTGCTGGGTCTTGGAACACGATTCCGGTATGGCGTCGAATCGCAAAAAGATCTTTCTGAGTCGCATTTGAAATATCTTTACCAACAATTTCGATTTTGCCTTCCTTTATTGGAAGCAGTCCAATAGCAGCGCGACCTACCGTGGTCTTGCCGGATCCGGACTCTCCTACTAGGCCAACAATCTCGCCCGGAAAAATCTGAAGGTTAAATTCTTTAACCGCAGTAAATGCTGGGATTCGACCGCGCTTTGGATATTCAATCGTTACATTTTCTAAATTCAATACCGGTGCGGTCCCTTTACTTGGGTCAGATTTGAGAATTCGCTTGGCGCTTGTTCCGAGCTTAGGAACTGCTGCTAAAAGTTCCCTGGTATATGGATGCGATGGGCGGTTAAAGATTTGATCAGCGCTGCCGTGTTCAACTGTCAAACCATCCTTCATTACCAAAATTTCATCCGCCATATCGGCCACAACGCCCATATCGTGGGTAATTAGCAAAATCGCCGAGTTCAATTTATCTTTTAAGCCACGCATCAAATCTAGAATTTCTGCCTGAACCGTTACATCTAGCGCGGTAGTTGGTTCATCAGCCACTAAAAGTCCAGGGTCACAAGCGAGCGCTTGCGCAATCATCGCGCGCTGGCGCTGACCGCCAGAGAGTTGATGTGGGTATTTATTAAATGATTTAACTGGGTCTGGGATATCGACCAGAGTTAATAACTCGATCGTCCGATCTTTTGCCTGGTTTGGTCCCATGTCAAAATGAGTACGGAGCGTTTCCACAATTTGAAAACCGATTGTATAAACCGGATTTAGCGCTGTCATTGGCTCTTGGAATATGTAGGCAACTTCCTTGCCACGATATTTACGTAAAACGGAAGCTTTAGCGCCTAGCATTTCATGTCCCTTTACTTGGACACTGCCACTCATTCGAGCATTCGATGCAAGTAGGCTCATTAGACCCATTCCGGTCGTTGATTTACCAGAACCGGATTCACCAACAATGGCGAGCACTTCCCCTGGCGCAATTTCGAAGTTCATATTGACAGCAGCTGGATACCAAACACCATCTACCCAGAATTCAACTGTGAAATCTTTTGCTTTTAGGATTGGCTCGGTCATCAAGCGACCTTTCGTGAGAACATTGCGAAGTGAGTAACCCGGAGGTCTACCGACCTAGAAGCAATGTTTTTATGGCGATCAGTATTTATGCGCTCTGCTTCGGCATGGCCGCATCCAGTATTTTCAGCTCGAGCGCTACGGTGCATAACAAAATCACTTCGATAGCTTGGGCGTTGTTGGTAGCCCAATTGGCGCGACTTATTTTTCTGGTTCCTAAAATTACGTTTTTCGACGAGGGCATAAAAATCACTAACCCGCATCAAGAAATCACCGTTGGTTGGCACTTGATTGACGAGATCCATGCTCTCTACACGATGTACATTGAAGTCGGGAGCAAGCGAATCAACGCTTGGGCGGCCCAGACTCCTGGTAGATACCATGCTAGATCGATCCATCCGAGCGAACTGCGGGGTTTGAAACTTAATGGCGTCACAAACATCCGTCCTGGTGAATCCCCACGTACTTACTCGGGCATTGCGGTTCAACTCGCGCGAGTTAGATTGGAAACCTTCAATAAAAGCGGAAACCAGGCGCGGATTCCAAGTGAAGTGATTAGCAACACCAGCGGAATTGCGCTCGTTATTGCGAATTTTACAATTTGTGCACTGCTTATTATTTTTCGATTTTAATTGCATTAGTTACTCGCCGCCGCTATTTTGGCTTGATCGCGTGAGGCCGCTTTATCTTTCTTGCTCAACCGGCGACGCTGGCGCGGATCGAAAGCATCGCGCAGCCCATCGCCGATAAAATTAATCGATAGCGCAATTGTGATAATAAATAGGCCGGGCCACCAGAATAGCCAAGGTCGAATGGTAAATGAATCCTGGAATTGACTAATTAGTGAGCCAAGTGAAACATCAGGGGCAACCACACCGAAGCCTAAATACGAGAGGGCCGTCTCAAGCAAGATCGCACCGGACATCAATAGCGTTATTGAAACGATAATGATTCCGACCGCATTCGGAAGAATATGTTTGAATATAATTCGGCGATTGCTTGCCCCAGCTACCCGAGCCGCATCTACGAATTCCATTTCGCGTAATTTTAGAAATTCTCCCCGCACTAACCTAGAGAGCCCAGTCCATGCAAAAATACCTAAGTAAAAGGCTAAAAACCCGACACCGAGGTTTCCAAAATGGTAACCGACAACCGATCCGATCACGATTGTTGGAATCGTAATAACGAAGTCAGTCAATCGCATTAGTAGCGCATCGATCCAACCACGGAAGTACCCAGATATTGATCCAACGACGATTCCGATTGAGCCGCCAAGGAATCCAATTACTACCATTACATAGATAGAACGTTGAGCACCTCGCATCACCATCGATAAATAATCGTGACCGATATCGTCTTGACCAAATGGATGGATTCCTAAGCCGATGCCGGTGCCATCAATAAAGGAGGGCACCATGTCCAAAGTTGGACAACCAACAACTCCGGGCGGACACCCTTCTATCCGAAGGTCTAATAGTTGATCAAATTTATATGGCCACCATCCTGGAATTCTGATTGGGCCGACATTTATGCCCAGAGAAGTAAAAACAATTACAACTAAGGAAAATAAAACAAAGACAGAAATCATCGCAGCCTTATGGCGGATAAAGCGTCGAAAAACAATTTGGCCTTGGCTCAAACCTTCGGTCTCTTTATTAAAAATCGCATTTTCATTAGTTTCAGCTGAATTCTCGACCACTTTCTGCTTACGCTTGAATATCATTTTTTACCTGCCCCAGAACGAACCCGCGGATCTAGCGTTGAATACAATAAATCAGCAACTAGATTTGCACTTACACCAAGAAAGCCAGTTAAAAGAAATACTCCCATTAATAGGTTTAGGTCAAAAGATCCGATCGCTTGATTAAAAAGCGTTCCCATCCCAATCCAGCCAAAAATTCGTTCAGTAATAATCGCACCGCCGACTACAGACATAATATCGACGACCATGATTGTGGTTAAAGGAATCATGGTGTTTCTAAATGCGTGACGCATGATCACAGTTCTTTCGGTCAATCCTTTAGCGCGTGCAGTACGGATGTAATCTTGACTTAAAACTTCCAAAAGCGTTCCGCGTGAAAACCGCACGTAGCCTGCAAATGAGATCAATAGCAAAGCCGTAGTTGGCAAGAACAAGTGCACTAAAATATCTAGGAAATTAATCCAGAAATTGCCCGGTTCCAGGAGTGGATTAACTTGACCAATTGTTGGAATTGGGCGGAAGTAAACGGCATCGGTTTCCATATATGGCTTCCAGGTTTGCATCAACTTATCAATAACCGTCAGGAACCCCATTAGAAAAGCTGAAAGTATCGATGTTCGGATAATTGGCCCACGATCAATTTTTGAAAATAACAGTGGAACTAAGCCAGATACCACAAATAGCGCAACAATCATAAGTAAATAAACTAACTTCTTATTGCTAACGCCAAATAACCATTGATTTGGGTAGTACAAGATCAAAGTCAAAACTGCCATAGCCAGCGCTGATTTCAAAGCAGCGCTATTTCCTAAACCGGTAGAAAGATAAGTAACTCCGAATGCGACCCCAACTGCTAAACCAAATAGGACGATCGGCCCAAAACCTGGGTTAGCAAACCATTTTGTTGCAGATAAAATTGATAAAAGGGCCGCGGTTGATGTCCCAGCAATTCCAAAAATTGCAAAAACCCGTGCTCGACTCCCGCTGATTATTGCTGCCCAGAAAATGCCGCTAAAGACGCTGGCGAAAAATATCCATTGCGGAGTAATAGTCGGCTCGCCCAGAAAACTATTAAATTGAATGGCTAAATACTCTTTGAGAAGTACCGCTACCCAAAAAATTGGAAGCGAAAAAAGCAGGAATGATACGAATGTCATGGCATAGTCAAAACGAGAATATTGGCGAAGGGCAGTGATAATTCCAATTGAGATTCCAAAAACTATCGCCAAAATCGTTGCGCCAGAAACTAATCGAAGCGTTGTCGGAATCGCAAGGCCTATTTGATCCGCAACTGGATGGCCGGTGCGAGTCATTCCGAAATCTAAATTACCGACAAAACCGCCTAAGATTCCCTTTAACCAGTAGAAATATCGTATTGGTGGCGCTACATCAAGTTGAAGTTGTCTGGTCAATGCCAAAATCTGTTGCTTAACGTTTGGCTCAGTACTAGTGCGCAAAGCTTCTAAAGGATCACCTGAGAGGGCCGCCAAGTTATAGAGAATAAAACTCGAACCAAAAAGAGTTACTATGATTATGCCTAAGCGCCTGCTGATATAGGCAAACATCACTTTCCCTTCAAATTGTTGGCCCTGAGAAAACCTTGCCTAGCGTACATAGTTTTTGTAAAAGAAGTGGCACCCAAGGGGTTCTTGGGTGCCACTTCTTCTGGATTCTACGCTCATTTCTGAACGAAGTTGCCCTACTAAGTTAAAACTTAGTTAGCGAAATACCAGTCCCAAATGTTCCAAACGAGGTTTGGTGACAATGGTGATGGTGCAACACCCATTAGTTTGGAATTAACTCCGTTAACAGCTGGGTGTTGGAAAATAGGCAGAGTAACAGCTTCCTTGATCAAGATCTGATCTACTTTGAGGAAAGCGGCTTGAATCTCAGCCTGAGTCAACAATTTAGCGTTCAACTCAGAATATATTTTTTCAATCTCTGGGTTTGAATAGCCTTGGTAGTTCTGCTGTTGATAAGTTCCAACGTTTCCACGTTGCAAGATGGCACTCTTTACCCAAGCAAAGAATGCTAAGTCATACTTAGCTTCTTTAGTATGGCTCGACCAGCCAGAAGTTGGTGTTACATCCATATCAAAACCAGCTTGTGCCACCGAAGCCTTAGCCAGTGCAGCTTCGGAAACCCGGCGGGTATTTGATGGTTGGCCAAAGAGCAACTTAATTTTTACGGTTGGTTTTGCAGCAGTAGTTTCTGGGTAATACTTCTGAACCAGTGCAAGCGCTTTCGCGTTACGTGAGGCTTGAGTACCTTCAGTGAACTTACTTATTCCGGACTTTGCAATGTTGTCCTTGTAACCAGGCTCGCTGTTGAAGTACATCAATGAGTTCATCAATTGAGCAGATGGGTTAATTGGCTTAACAATCTTCTCAATGATTTCTTCACGTGGCCATGCAAGAAGAACTGCAGTGCGTAGGTCGATTGCTTTTTGGCTATTTCCGGCGAAAACGCCATTGTATGTATCGGTTGTACCGAAAGCTGTACCGGTACGGATATCAACGTGTTCGTAAACTGCTTGATCGCCGCCGATGATCTTTACGGTTGGTGCCATTGCTTTTAATTGAGCAACTGCATCGCCTGTAGGTTGGCCGGCATAAACATCTACTTCACCATTCTTAAGTGCTTGAGCAGCAGCTGTGCCATCGCCGATAACTTTAAATACCACAGTCTGAAGGGCCTTTACCTTTGGACCTGAGTTGTATTTCGCGTTACGGACCATTGTTACAGCGCCATTTGGTACTGCGCTCTTAACGATGAATGGGCCATTTCCAACAAGAAGCAGCGGGTTAGTTGAAGCATCAACTTTGTCGATGTTGTAGTCGTTAGACCAGACTTTACCGATCTTCTTTAGGTTAGCTGTGTCATAAGTAGTGAAGTATTTGTAGAAACGCTCACGTGCTGCGTTATTTTCTGCAACAGTGCCGAGTTTTTTCTTTCCCTCAGCCATCAAAACCAAAGTGTGCACAGGGGCTGGTCCTGGTGCAAGTAAACGCCAGTCAGGCACTTGCGTGTCATATTCAATCGTTACAGACATTTTGTCCGCGGAAAGAATTGGCTGACCAACTACGTGTTCAGCATAAATTCCACCGTAGCCACCAGAGTTAAAATCTGGAGTAGTACGTGCATCTGTTGGATCGCCAAGACCTGCGATATCTGAATATGCATCGTTTGCGGTGACATGGCTTAGTAGTAAGTCAATACCATTTATTTCGGTGCCATCTGACCAGAGGCGCCCTTTTTTAACGGTGTATTGAACTTTGAATGGCTTCTTGCTGACAATTTTGTAAGTGCCAAACGCTGTATTATCAACAAGAGCTGGCTTATTGTCATAGTAAGTAAAACCCATTCCTGAAAGTGAACCGACGTCAACGTTAAAGGTCAAGTTGAATTCAGAAACTCCGGAATTTAATCCAGTAAGTGCATTGCTTTGCACAATTGAAACGGTTGTCTTTGCTGCAGAGTGTGCAGGTGCAACCACTCCAAGTGCTAGACCAGCCGCTGCAACTACGGCAAGCGCAGCACGCATAAGGCGATTTAACTTCATTTATTTCTCCTCGGGATCGAAGAGATGGTTGTGGAAAGTCGACAGATCCCACAGCCATCTATTTTGCTTTGGAGACGAGAGTCTGCCCTATTTGTTCACTTTTTAGCAAGATAAAATTCAGAGATGCTCTGCCAAAGATGGGTTATTTCATCGGGCTTGAGCGCGAGCCGCCGCTATTTTGGCGGTGGTAAGGCGTGGGGCCGCAAAGGCGAGGATTATGAAGCCAATCGCCCCAGTAACGAAATAGGGGGTCCGAAGCGCCAATTCCCTGGAAGTGAAGTGCTCCATCAAAGTGATTATGCCACCACCAACTAATAAGCCAATTGGAATCGTGCCCCAAGCGAAGAATCGATAGACGCTATTTACTCGCCCTAGGAGTTCTGTCGGAATGATGCTCTGTCGAAGCGATACCGTGATCACATTCCAAAGCACGGCGAATATGGTGGTGACGCCTGAGAGTAACCAGACCACCTGCCAAGAACTAAGGAAACCGATTGTGATTTCAAATATCGGTGTAATAAGTAAGGTTAAAAAAAGTGACGGTCCACTTCCAATTTTCTTTGCAATCTTTGGTCCGAAAATTCCACCAATCATTCCGCCAATCGCACCCGAAGTTCCTAATATCGCGAATTCCAATACCGAGGTATGTAAGATCTCTTGGGCGAATAAAATAAATGCAGCGCCTGCTAAAGATCCAATGCCGTTCATTGATCCAAGAATTATCGCCATTGGGCGAAGCAGCTCGTGGGACCAGAGCCAATTAAAACCCTCTTTTATTTCAGCTCGAAAATTTACTTTAACTTTTGATTTTGCACTCTCAAGATTTGTGATTGGTTTTGTAATAGTTGTAATCGTCGAAAGTAGCGCAACCGCGACAAAGAAAGATGCTGCGTCAAAAAAGAACGGTACAAAAACTGCGATTGCAATTAAAAAGCTTCCCAGAGGTGGCCCAATAAAACTATTTGTTAGCGACTCGGCCGACCACATTTGTCCGTTCGCTTTTTCTAATTGCTCTTCCTTTACAACCGATGGCATAAAAGTCTGGGCAGTATTATCACGAAGGACTTCGGCGCAACCAAAGAGGAACGATGCAATTACAGCGACAATATAGAGTGGCCAATTTGTCGCTAGGTCGGTGATATCTGTTAATTCATTTAATCTTGGGAGTGAATCCGCTTTCCAATAAACCATTACCGCCACAAAAACAGTAAGAATTCCGCGGGCGGCATCCATCGCCACAATGATTTTTTTCCGGTCGAAGCGATCAGTAATTACACCCGCGGGAAGTGTAAAAATCAGCCAAGGTAACCGCGAGGCTACCCCAGCTAGAGCAATCAAAATTGGTGATCTTGTGATGGCAGACGCCAACCATGGATAGGCGACCATTGATACGCCATCTCCTAAATTACTAATAGCAGTCGCGCTCCAGAGTTTCCAATATGAAGCACCTAGCGGGGTGACTGTTGATTTATCCGCTTTTGTTTTTCGCAACTTCCACATTGGGTAAAGGTAATGGTTAGATAACCCAAATGGCTGATAAAACTTTCTCTTTTAGAATTAACTCCGAAATTTCGGAGCCGGGCGGTGATCGCCTAGGTCGCTCTGGCGTTATATCGACTCCCCACGGTGAAATTAAGACGCCAGCATTTATTCCAGTTGGTACTAAAGCGACAGTTAAATCGGTACTGCCAGAATCAATGAAAGAACTCGGCGCACAGGCGCTGTTGGCAAATGCTTATCATCTTTACCTGCAGCCAGGTTCCGATATTTTGGATGAAGCTGGTGGACTTTCCAAATTTATGAATTGGAAGAAACCAACTTTTACCGATAGCGGTGGCTTTCAAGTAATGTCACTTGGCGTCGGGTTTAAGAAAGTAATCGCGATGGATGCCGATACTTTTAGAGCCGATGATGTTATTGCAGATAAAAAAGAACGGCTAGCGCAGGTAGATGATGAAGGCGTAACTTTTAAATCGCACCTCGATGGATCAATGCATCGATTTACGCCAGAAGTTTCAATGAGAGTACAACATCAAATTGGTGCTGACATCATCTTTGCATTCGATGAATGCACCACACTTCATAACACTCGTAAATACCAAGAGAAATCCTTAGAGCGGACCCGACTTTGGGCGCTCCGTTGTTTGGCCGAACACCAAGCCCTTACGCAATCTCGAATCGGCAAGCCATATCAAGCACTTTTTGGCGTCTTGCAGGGTGCGCAATATGAAGACTTACGTCGCAAAGCCGCAAAAGATTTAGGAACTATGGAAAATTCTGGAATTGAATTTGATGGGTTTGGTATTGGAGGCGCCCTTGATAAATCAACTTTGGGCACAATTGTGAAATGGGTTAACGAGGAGCTACCTCGCAATAAACCCCGTCATTTACTGGGAATTGGCGAACCCAGCGACCTATTTGTAGGGGTAGAAAACGGCGCTGATACATTTGATTGCGTTGCGCCATCGCGGGAAGCTCGAACTAGCGCGGTCTATACAAATACCGGCAGATTCAATGTTTCAAATGGCGCATTTAAAAGGGATTTCACACCGATTGAAGAGGGCTGCGGTTGTTACACATGCCAGAACTACACCAAAGCTTATTTAAATCACTTATTCCGAGGCAAAGAAATTCTCGCCGCAACTCTTGCCACAATTCATAACGAGTACTTCATAATTAAACTTGTAGATGAGATGCGAAAGGCCATTGAAAACCGCGAGTTCTTTGAATTTAAGAGAGATTTCTTAGGTAGGTATCAAGCCGGGCGTAGCTAAGCGGATTAAGAAATGTAAGTTGGTTCTTTCCTTTTAACAAATTTAATAGTTGGGTAGGTAATTGGAAGCAGCACTACTTCCAATAGAGTTTTGTAGACATAACCAACTACAACGTAATTTAAGAAGTCTTTACCGGTAATGATTCCGTAAAAAGCGATGGTGCAGAAAACTAAAGTGTCAGCTAGTTCGCCAATCACGGTTGATCCGATTAAGCGCACCCAGAGTTTTCGCTCTTTGGTGTAGCCCTTAATAAGCGCAAGTGACCAAGAATTTAGAAGTTGACCGATCAAGAATCCACAAACACTTGCTAAAACTATTCGGGGAACAAATCCTAATATGGATTCAAAGGCACGTTGGTTCTGCCAGCCATCAGCAGGTGGTGATATTTGTACTAAGTAGAAAGTGAAAGCAGCCAAAATTGCCATCGCAAAGCCCATAAATATTACTTTTCGCGCGGCTTTAAATCCATAAACTTCAGTTAAAACATCGCCCACTATATAAACCAGTGGAAATAGGAATGCGCCGCCATCAGTAATGATTGGTCCAAAATGAATTAATTTAGTTGCGCCGATATTGGAGATTAAGAGCAAGCCACAAAATGCTGCGGCAAAAAATGGGTAGAGGCTCTGCGTTGATTTTGCGTAATGAGCTGACATCTGCGTATTTAATCACGCAACTTGAAAAGAGCGCTTTGAAAGCCCCATCCAATAGCCATCAATAGTTGTGGTTGGCGCGACATCTGCTACTGAAGCTGCACACCTTCATCTCGGAGCGGTGCAAGTCTGCGACCAATTTCCATTAATTTTTCCGGATTGAATGTTGGGATTGAGATTTGTAGAACCGGAATGTTTGCATCCGGATACATTATTTTTAACGGCACCCAAGCGCCGTGGTCTAGCCCCCTGCTTGGTTGGTGATCGACTAGTTGTGAATCCGCCATTAACGCCGCCACTTTTTTAGCTAATTCTGGCGCTCCTGGTGATTTATATTCCATCTGATAGAACTTGGGATGAAAACCACCAAAGTCATAAATAAGTGGCGTTGAACTTTCAACTATATTAGCCCTAATTGTTTGCCTCGTCAAACTGATCTGAACTTGCCACATTCAAACTTTTCAAAAAATTATAGTTAGCGATTGCAATAATTGAACCAATAGCACCACAAATTATGAATGGCCAACGCAATCCGAATGTGGCAATTACACCACCAATAAGGGATCCAAACGGCATCATTCCCCAGACTAAAGTCCTTCTAGTTCCATGAATCCGACCAAAGAGTTCATTTGGAATTAAATGCTGATAAGTAGACATCAAAAGAATATTCCAACCCGAGATGGAAAACCCAACCAGAATTGCCAAGGGTAAGAAATTCCAGATATTGGTTGTAAAACCCATTAGAAACACTGGAAAAGCGGAAACCACAATTGCCGTAGCTAGAACTTTTCCTCGGCCAAATCGCTGGGACAACTTAGGAGTCAAGAAAGCTCCAACGATCCCACCAATCGCTTGCACGGTCATAACTAGGCCAAATAGCGAAGTTTTAACATGAAGTATTCTAATTAAAAAAAGTACGTTTGTGGCAGTCGCCATTGAAAAGAAAAATCCTAGTGCGGTTGTAGTAAGTACTAAACGCAGTATTTTTTTGTCGTTGTATAAGTATCTAATCCCAAATTTTATTTCTGCTAGAAAACCATCTTTAGTCTTATTAAGATCTTCATCTTTATTCATGCTTGCATGAAATTGCGACGGAATTAAGAATATGAAGAGGGCAGCAATTAAGTACCCAGCGCTAGAGATAAAGAATGGGATGAAGATTGCGATGGCAAAAATCGCACTGCTAAAAGGCGAACCCACAAATTGCGAAACCACATTTTCAGAAATAGCTAGTCGAGAATTTCCTCGTTCATAGTTCTCCTTATCCAACATTTTTGGAATCATCGATTGCGCTGTTGTGTCAACTAAAACTTCGCAAACTCCCATTGAAAAAACGAAGATATAAAGCAATGTCATGTTAATTACATGCGTTGAGATCGAGATTGCCAAAAACGCCCCGATTATGAAGCGAATGCTGTTTGCAAAAACCAGTGCCATCCTTCGATCAACTCGATCTACTAAAGCTCCAATTGGGATTGCAAAGAAAAGCCAAGGCAACATAACTAACGCAGTTATTGCTGAAATTTGAACTGGACTCTCCGTCAAAGTGACGGCAAGGAGTGGGACCGAAGTACTCAGAATTCCATCTGCAAAATTACTACTTAAACTTGCGCTCCAAAGCCGGTTAAATGCTTGGCCCAATGAGGTTGATTTCACTTAGTTAAACCCAGAGATTTAAGCCATAAGTTCGCCATCTCTTGATGTCCAAGTACGGTTGGATGAATTCCATCTTCAGCCAGTGCGGACATTGGCATTGAATTACTTAACTTTGTAAAATGTGCATCAAATGGCACAAGTTTTGCATCAAATTCCTTAGCCAAATTATGGATAACTTCGATTTTTGGATCCAGATCTTCTCGCCATGTATTCATAATTGTTTCTATAGGTAATAAAAATGGTTCACATAAGACTAATTGGGGATTTAGTAGTTCTCTAGTTTTAGTTAATAACCTTCGATATCTTGATTCAAAATCGGCTACGAGAGTTATATCATTGTCGTCATACCGACGCCATGTGTCATTAATACCGATTGCGATTGAAACCATTGTTGGTTTATGAAAAATAACATCTTCGCCCCAACGACTTTCCAAATCAATTAATCGATGACCACTGGTGCCAACATTAATAATAGTTCCGGTTAGTTTTCCAGACTTTGCAATATTTTGAACATATCCATCTCCGTAAGGAGGTTCCATTTCACGTCCACAATCGGTGACACTGTCTCCGATAAAAACCGTTACCGAATTCATAACTTATTCCATCTCGCTTATTAATCCCGGTCTAACAGCTAACCCCATAGATGCGTCTATAACTGCTCCATGCATAGCGGTTGAGTTTGGTGAAGCTAGAAAAACTACTATTTCTGCAATTTCTTCTGGTTCGATTAATCGGCCTTTTGGCAGGGATTCAATAAAGGTGGTGCGCTCTGAATCTGTCATCCCATTTAAAGTGCTCGCTTGAAACATTCCGGTATTAGTTGCTCCAGGTGAGATTGCAAATACATCAACGTTTGTATGGACATTCTCTGCTGCCAACTGCTTGGTCAAGAATGAGACTGCGGCTTTACTCATTCCATCTGAAAGTCGAAAATGTGGGAATGCTTGAAATCCGCCGCCAACCGAGCTGAAATTTATCAACTTTCGCACCTTTTTAGAATCCGAAGTTAATGCGATAAAAATTTCGGAGATTTTCAATGCGCCATAAGCATTTATCGCAAACATCATGGAGTCCTGTTGGTCTTTATCTGATGCATATGTTGTTACCGTGGCAGAGCCAACCGCTGCAGCATTTATTACCGTATCAATTGACCCCATCTTTGCTATGGCTTTAGCTAGTGTCGCTCTGATGGATTTGGCATCGCTCATATCTATCGGTAGCGCTATCGCGTTACCATCTAACGAATTTGCAAAACTTTCGACAGCGTCACGATTAGCTTTATCTTCTGCGAATGTAAATGTGACAATATCGCCTTGTTCAATAAATTTACAAACGCTCGCTTGACCAATTCCACCCATTCCACCAGTTATGAAAATATTCCGAGACACAATTTCTCCGTTATCTTGGTTTTGCGAGCAACGTTTGTAGTTCCGACCAAACCATACTTCTTGGATCAATCATCTCAAAGTGGCCAATATTTGGAAGCTCAACATAGGTAATTGCTGCACTTTCTGCGGTTAACTTTTTAACGTATTTTCTAGACATATCTACGGGCACCCAAATGTCTGTTTCTCCGTGGATTATGCTGATTGGAGCGGGGAACTTCTCAAATGTCATCGGATCTAAATCTGCCCGCAAATTTGCCGGCACTCCTAAAAATTCAAGTGCAGCAGATTTGTCAAGATCTAATTCGTAGGTCATTAATAAGGAAGTGACTGGTGCTAGTGCAATTACATTCTTTACTTTTAGGTTTTTGGCACCCGCCACAAGTGCCAAATGACCGCCAGCAGAATGGCCAATTAGCGTGAAATTCTCGCTGGGTAACTTTGAAATCGCCAAGTCAATATCGCTGATCATTGAATCTGGGTTGCCTGGAATTCTGCGATATTCCAAGGAAATAACTAAATAACCCAATTCGCATAGCGCTGCTGCAAACGGTCGAAGGTGAATCCGATCGTATTCCGGGCGCCAATATCCGCCATGAATCAGGACCAATAATTCTTTATATTCTAATGATTTGGGTTGGAAAATATCGCCGATCTGATCTGGCAAATCTCCGTATTTAAATGAGCCTGTTGGATCTACCGTAGGTAAATCAAAAACTGAGCGATCTTCTTCCATTCTCAATCTTTCAATCTAAATCGTTGTAACTTCCCAGTCGTTGTTTTTGGTAACGCATCTACAAAGTGAAGTGACCTTGGATATTTAAATGGCACTATAGTGTTTTTCACATGATCTTGTAACTCTTTTTTTAACTCATCACTTGCAACTAATCCTGGTCGTAAAACTACATAAGCAGTAACAATCATGCCTCGCTCTTCATCCGGTAATCCAACAACTGCGCTTTCCATTACTGCGGAATGCGTGAGAAGTGCATTCTCAACTTCTGGGGCAGCAACGTTGTATCCACTTGAAATAATCATGTCGTCAGATCTTGATTGGTATTGAAAAAATCCGTTTTCGTGTTGAATAAAAATATCACCAGTAAAATTCCAACCATTTTTCACATAATTACTCTGTCGGACATCATTTAAATAGCGACACCCGGTTGGTCCTTTAACTGCCAATAAACCAGGGTTACCTCTCGGTAATTCGTTAAAATCTTCATCAAAGATTTTTGCGCTAAATCCAGTCAACACTTTTCCAGTCATTCCAGGAATGATTGCATCGTCTGCGGCTGAGATGAAAATATGCAACATTTCGGTGGCACCAATTCCATCAATAATTTTTATTCCGGTGGCTAAATACCAAGCTTCCCAGGTTGATTTTGGTAAATGCTCGCCTGCCGAAACGCATCTTCTTAGGGATGGCACCGGAGTTTCGGAAATTAGCGGCAGCATCGCTCGATAAGCGGTTGGTGCGGTAAATAAGACAGTAACTCCATGTTTTGAAATCTCTTTCACCAGAATTGGTGGAGCAGCCGCCTCAAGCAGTAGCGAAGTCGCGCCAGCCCAAAATGGGAATATAACGAGTGCGCCAAGACCAAATGTAAATGCAATTGGCGGGGATCCAGCAAATATATCGGCCTGGTTTGGTTGCAAAATTTCTTTTGCAAATGTCTCTGCAATTGTCAAGATATCACGATGAAAATGCATAGTTGCTTTAGGCATGCCAGTTGATCCAGATGTAAAAGCTAAAAGACTAACATCATCCGAAGCAGTATCACATGGTTTATGTACCCCGATGAACTTACTCGCTGATAAAAGTGAGTCAGAGCTATCTTTACTACCATAACTTAAAGTCTTGCCTAGATAATTCTTAACCGCGCTCCAATCATCTAGGAATCTATGGTCTACAAAAGCAAATTGGACTTTAGCAATATCTACAATCTTTTCTAATTCACCAGTTCGCTGTAAGTGGATCGTGGTAACTGCAATCGCACCTACTCGTAAAATCGCAAACCAGAGCGCAACAATCGATGCGTTGTTTGGTCCGCGTAACAGAATTCGATTTCCTGGTTGCACGCCAATACTCTCCAAATATAATGAAATAGAATTTACTTGATCGAGTAATTGTCCATATGTAACCAGACCTTCGGTAGCTATCAGCGCAGTTTTATCTCGCCCCACGCGTTCTACAATTTGATCAAGTAGCGATACGCTCGCATTTAATCGCTCTGGATAATTAGGTGGGGTTGTTAATTCTGGCCATTTATCAGTTGGTGGCAAGTTATCGCGCGCAAAAGTATCGGTATGGGCTGATTTAAACATTTACAAAACTCTCGCATTATTTAAAACTATCTTCTTATACTCCCCGCTAGCGACCAGGTTGCGGATGCGTTCGAACCCATCCCAAACTTCAGCAAAAGAGGTCGTTAGGGGTGACATTGCCACTCTAATTGCATTTGGGTTTCGGAAGTCAGGGATTACTTTCGAGATTTTCCGCATTGCTACCGATATCTGGAATGCATCATCGTGAAGTAGCGAAATATGGCCGCCGCGATGGTTCGCAATTCGTGGCGTTCCAAGCGAGAAACCAAGCTCTTTTAGCCAAACTTCATACAAATCAATCATTAATTCAGTACCGAGCGCCGCTTTTGCCTCGATCGCTTTAATCGAAGCCTTTTCAATCATTCCGAATGAAGTTTGCACGGCACGTAACCCAATTACCGGCGGCGTCGCGATTTGAAATCCGCGAATACCTTCAGCGCGGTCAAAGATTGGCCCCATACCAAACTGATCGGCTTGGGCAAACCAACCTTGAATTGGAACACGCACCTGGTTTTGAATTTTTTTATTTACATACAACCAACCTGGCGCACCCGGCCCACCATTGCCGTACTTATAAGTACAGCCCACCGAGAGATCAACGTTATCGCGATCATAATTGAGCGCGATCGAACCTATTGCATGCGATGCATCCCATAACGCGAGCGCGCCACATTTATGAATTAGCTCTGTTAGTACTTTTACATCATTGCGAGCGCCAGAGCGATATTGAATAACTTGAAAAGTTACTAAGGCTACATCTTCATTTAAATAAGGAGCTAAGATTTCAGATGTAATTCGTTCAGGTTCAGCTACCGCTTGCGATGAATTCTCAATCATCACTAAATTCAAATCAAATTCTTTGGCTAATCCTTGGAGAATGTAGCGATCGGTTGGAAAGTTAGATGTATCTGTAACTATCGTATTACGGCCAGGTCTAGCCTTAATTGCACTTCTGGCTAACTGATAGAAATTAACTGAAGTGGTATCGCAAGCTAAGACTTGGCCAGCCCCCGCACCTAAAGTTGCACGCCCTATCAAATCTCCGGTTTTCTCCGATTCATCTACCCAATGGTGCCAACCATCTACAACTTCACTTCCCCATTCTTCGCGCATTAGCGTGTTTAACGCAGCTATCGTTTCTAACGGAAGTCGACCCAGCGAGTTTCCATCCAGATAGCAGATCTCGGGATCAGCAATTAAGAATTTACTTCTATAACTGCCGAGTGGATCTTGCTGATCTAGTTGCTCCGCAAAACTGCGCTCAGTTTCAGACATTTCGGAATGGTACTTCGCCATTTGGAGTTTTTGAGCATTAACTCGTAATCCATCTCACCTCCACGTGAGTGTTGGCTCAGCCACCGGTCCTTGGAGTGGTTTTCGCCAAGTGTGAGGATTACGCGACGGAGGGGTGTTGCGTGTTCCAGGTGCGGATTCATGGCCGAGGCGGCCAAGGCGTAGTGACTGCTGCTGAACTTTTAGCTCAAGCTGCATTTGATGAACATAAATTTGCTCAAGCATTTCCAAGTTTTGGATCAGAACGTACTGGTGCGCCAGTTACTTCTTTTTGTCGCATCTCAAATAATCCAATACGAGTCCGTGAACCAATTATTGCTCCGGATGCGCTGATCATTCAAGATGCTACGCTACTGCATCAAGTTGACGTTTTCTCTGGGATCAATGCAAATGCTTTCGTCTTAATCAATTCATCTTTAAATTTATTTGACCTTGGTATTGATAATTTGTTAAGTGATCCAAAACTTGTAATAACAGTTCCAGCAACCGAAATTGCACTGGAGCATTTAGGTCGGCCACTACCAAATGCAGTTTTGTTGGGTGCGTTTTCCGCACTTACTAAAAAAATTACTTTAATAGCAGTCACCGATGCAATTACCGATAAATTTCCAGCAAAAGTAGCAGCTGATAATTGCAGAGCTGCAACCTTCGCATACGAATTTGTCCAAAATGTCATGATTGATTTAGATAGTGGCCGATTAAATGCTTAAGCAGATCGAAGGTTCTCGTGCGGTTGCTGAGGCAGTTGCCGCTTGTCGTCCCGAAGTAATTTGTGCATATCCGATCTCACCGCAGACGCATATTGTGGAAGCGCTTAGTCAATTAGTTAAGAATGATACTTTGACTAGTTGCGAATATATAAATGTTGAATCGGAATTTGCAGCAATGTCGGTGGCGATTGGAGCGAGCGCAGCCGGAGCGCGCGCGTACACTGCAACCGCAAGCCAAGGGCTGTTATACATGGTGGAAGCGATATACAACGCCGCTGGACTTGGCCTACCAATTGTCATGACGGTCGCAAACCGCGCAATCGGTGCGCCAATTAATATTTGGAATGATCATAGCGATTCAATGTCGCAACGCGATTCTGGTTGGATTCAACTTTACGCCGAGACCAATCAAGAAGCTGCCGACTTGCATGTTCAGGCCTTCTGCATCGCTGAAGCATTATCGCTGCCTGTAATGGTATGTATGGATGGCTTCATCCTTACTCATGCCTATGAACAAGTTGATATTCCAGAACTAGAACAAGTTGATCGATATCTAAAACCTTTTCTGCCTAGACAAGTTCTTGATCCAAAGAATCCAATATCCATCGGAGCCATGGTCGGCCCGGAAGCCTTCACGGAAGTTCGATATTTAACCCATGTTAGATTGTTAGAGGCATTAGAAGTTATTCCTAAGGCTTCAGCAGATTTCAAAAATATTTTTGGAAGAGATTCTGGTGGATTGATTCGAAAATTTGATACCGAAACTGCAGAAACTATTGTAATTGCACTTGGATCGGTACTAGGGACAATTAAAGATGTAGTAGAAGAAATGCGGGAGGCCGGTTTTTCAATCGGCGTAATTGGAATTATTGCATTTCGACCATTTCCATTTGCCGAACTCCAAGCGGGTATTGCTGGAGCAAAAAAAATAATAATCCTAGAAAAAGCATTTTCGGTAGGAACCGGTGGGATTGTTGCCGAAAATGTCAGAGAGACAATTCGAGGTTTAGATATTTCAGATTACACTGTTATTGCTGGGCTTGGTGGCCGTCCGATAACTAAGCAATCGCTTTCTGAAATTTTTTCATTAGCTATTTTACAAGGATTACCAAAAATTACATTTTTGGATCTTGATCAAGAATTAGTTACGCGTGAAGGCGCGCGCGAGCATGGTTTAAAATGAATAATAAACAATTAAAGTTTTATCAAGTAGGAAGTTTTGCGGTAGGCAATAGACTGCAACCCGAGTCAGATCGATCTTTACAATCAAATGTAAATCGTAGAAACTCACTAACCTCAGGACACCGGGCTTGCCAAGGATGTGGTGAAGCACTTGGCGCTAGGTATGCACTCGACGCTGCCATGCGAGCTACCAACAATCAATTAATAGCAGTAAATGCAACGGGTTGCTTAGAAGTTTTTTCAACCCCATATCCAGAATCATCCTGGCGAATTGCTTGGCTACATTCGCTCTTTGGAAACGCACCTGCGGTAGCCACTGGAGTTGCCGCCGCTATGCGGGTAAAGGGCCGCACTGAGGTAAGAGTCGTGGGACAAGGTGGCGATGGGGCCACTGTAGATATTGGATTTGGCGCGCTTTCTGGGATGTTTGAGCGAAACGATGACGTTCTTTATATTTGCTATGACAACGAAGCTTATATGAATACTGGAGTGCAACGCTCTGGTGCTACTCCGCCGGCCGCTAGAACTGCAACTACTCAAGCTGTAGGTAAATATCCTGGAAATACATTTGGTCAAGGCAAAAACTTACCCAAAATTGCGATGGCTCATGAAATTCCCTATGTTGCGACCGCAACTGTTGCAGATTTACGAGATTTAGAAGCAAAAGTAACCCGGTCGATGGAATTTCGAGGTGCACGCTACTTACACATTCTAGTTCCATGCCCACTTGGATGGGGCACACAATCTTGCGACACAATTAATATTGCAAGGCTCGCTACCGAAAGTGGGTTATTCCCCGTATTTGAAGCCGAGCGTGGTGAAATCACTTCAGTTACGCCAATCCGTAAACAAATCAAAGTTGAAGAATATTTAAAATTGCAACGCCGATATGCACATCTATTTTCCCCAACTCGAAATGAATCAGTTATTTCACAATTACAATCTAGTGCAGATCGAAATATTGCGAAATATGGATTAATTAAAAATGACAATGGTGAAAAATAGTGGAAAAACCATTCGCAATTTCGCTTGAAGTTGGTTCAAGTTTAGCCAACCACACCGGTTCTTGGCGTATTCAACGTCCAGAGTATGTAAATCGAATGCCACCTTGCAATAATGCTTGCCCAGCTGGTGAAAATATTCAGAATTGGCTATACATCGCTGAAGATGGTTCTTACCAAAAAGCATGGGAAGCGATAATTGAACAAAATCCTTTCCCGGCAATTATGGGTCGAGTTTGCTACCACCCCTGTCAAAACGTATGCAATCGTGCGGAGTTAGATGAGGCCGTTGGAATCAATTCAGTCGAAAGATTTTTGGGTGACTTAGCAATTAAAAAGAACTGGACAATTCCAATCAACCAAATAAGTTCAGGTCGTAAAATCTTAGTGATTGGCGCTGGTCCTGCGGGGTTATCGGCGGCATATCACTTAAGAAGACTCGGGCACGAGGTGGTAATTCGAGAAGCCACCCATGCACTAGGTGGGATGATGAGATTTGGAATTCCAAAATACCGATTACCTCGTGAAGTATTGGATGCCGAGATAAATCGGTTGGCTGATATCGGAATTAAGTTCGAATTGAACAGCAAGGTAGAAGATCTAAAAGCCGCTCTTTTAGAGGGTTTCGATGCAATATTTCTTGCAATCGGAGCTCAATTAAGCAAACGCGCATATATTCCCGCTGGTGAAGCTGCCCGAATTCTGGATGCAATAAATGTTCTGCACGATATTGAAGAGGGCGAAAAGCCATTACTCGGAAGACGAGTAATTGTTTACGGCGGTGGCAATACTGCAATGGATGTGGCGCGCAGTGCAAAACGACTTGGAGCTGAATCTGCAATCATCGTTTATCGACGTACTCGCGAAAAAGCACCGGCTAATGATGGCGAAATTAGCGAAGCGCTAGAAGAAGGCGTTTTAATCAAATGGCTATCCACCGTTAAACATGTTTCCAATAGCTCAATTCAAGTGGAAAAAATGAAATTGAATGCGAATGGATTTCCAGAACCCACTGGTGAATTTGAAGAATTAGCAGCTGACTCGCTGGTACTTGCACTTGGTCAAGAAGTGGATTTGGCAATCCTAAAAAATTGTAAAGAAATTGAAGTTGATGATGGTGTGATTCAAGTAGGTGACAATATGATGACTAATATAAGTGGTGTTTTTGCAGGTGGCGATATGATTCCAGACGAACGAACAGTTACTACTGGAATCGGGCACGGAAAGAAAGCTGCACGTCATATTGATGCATGGTTACGAAGTGACTCTTACTGCAAAGTAAAAAACGATGATGTTGTGAAATTTGAAGAGTTGAATACTTGGTATTACTCAGATGCACCACATGCTGTTCGACCTCGACTTGAAGCCAGCCGCCGTGCCAGTAATTTTGATGAAATTGTGACCGGATTAAATGAGGAAACGGCACTTTATGAAGCTCGACGTTGTATGTCATGTGGAAATTGCTTTGAATGTGATAACTGCTTTGGGGTGTGCCCTGATAACGCAATAATTAAGTTGGGGCCGGGTAAAGGGTTTGAAATTAATCTAGATTATTGTAAAGGTTGCGGTATCTGCGTAACAGAATGCCCTTCCAGTTCGATATTAATGATTTCCGAAAAAACCTCTAGTAATAACTCAAGAAAGTGAGAAGATAGCACCGTGACTAAACCAGTCGTAGCCCTTGATCACGTAGTCATTCGATTTGCCGGGGATAGTGGCGATGGCATGCAATTAACTGGCGATCGATTCACAATGGACACGGCAAGTTTAGGCAATGACATTTCAACTTTACCTAACTTTCCGGCGGAAATTCGAGCCCCACAAGGAACAGTGCATGGCATCTCTTCATTTCAATTACATTTTGCAGATCACCACATTCAAACTCCAGGTGATGCACCAGATGTATTAGTAGCGATGAACCCGGCAGCGCTACAAGCAAATATAAAAGAGATGCCGCGCGGTGCAACAATAATTGTTGATAAAGATGAATTCACAGAGAGAAATTTAATAAAGGCTGGCTATACCGTAAATCCATTAGAAGATGGATCTCTTGAAAGTTTTAAAGTTCATCCAGTAGCACTAACAACAATGACAGTCGGAGCTCTAGCGCAACTTTCACTAACTCGAAAAGAAGCAGAACGTTCAAAAAATATGTTCGCACTTGGTTTACTTTCTTGGATGTACCACCGCCCAACCGAGGCTACTGAAAATTTCTTGAACGCAAAGTTTGGTAAGAAGCCAGATATTTTGGCGGCTAA
Source organism: uncultured Bifidobacterium sp. (assembly GCA_964567545.1). GTDB lineage: Bacteria > Actinomycetota > Actinomycetes > Nanopelagicales > Nanopelagicaceae > UBA7398. The sequence goes on from CAZMNB010000014.1 coordinate 22,816, forward strand.
TTTACTTGCCTATAAGACTGGCTGGAACTATGGCGAAACTACTGAAGAATTTTCCGTTTCTTACGAAATTGCGCCAGCAAAAATGGCGAAAGGTAAATATAGAAATATCAGCGGCAATATCGCGCTCTCCCAAGGATTAGTTACTGGCTCAAAACTCAGCGGATTACCGTTATTTCTAGGTTCATATCCAATAACTCCAGCTTCCGATATTTTGCATGAACTTTCTAAACATAAGAAGTTCGGCGTAATTACATTCCAAGCTGAAGATGAAATTGCCGCAGTTGGTTCAGCTCTCGGTGCCTCTTACGGCGGTGCGCTCGGTGTGACTTCAACATCTGGTCCAGGCGCTGCGCTAAAAACTGAGATGGTTGGGCTTGCAGTTATGCTCGAATTGCCCCTGATAATAATTGATGTTCAACGTGGTGGTCCATCAACCGGGTTGCCTACAAAAACTGAACAAGCTGATTTACTGCAGGCAATGTTTGGTAGAAATGGCGAATCTCCAGTTGCTGTTATGGCACCAGCCACACCCAGTGATTGTTTCAATATCGCACTTGAAGCAGTTCGCATCGCAACTAAATACTTAGTGCCAGTAATAATTCTTTCTGATGGTTATATTGCAAACGGTTCTGAACCTTGGAAGATTCCTGAAATCTCGGAGTTGCCTGATTTAAAAGTCGAATTTGCTAAAACTCAAGAAAATTTCTTGCCATACTTGCGTGATCCAAAAACTTTAGCCCGGCCGTGGGCCATCCCTGGAACTAAAGGTTTAGAGAATCGTATCGGTGGGTTAGAAAAAGCCGATAAGACCGGCGAAATTTCTTACGATGCAATTAACCACGACAAGATGGTTCGAGCAAGGGCCGCAAAAGTCGCCGGAATTGAAGTGCCAGATTTAGAAGTAAATGATGGATCAGATGATGCGCCACTCTTAATTCTTGGTTGGGGCTCAACTTACGGACCAATCGCGGCTGCTGTCGAAATATTGCGAAATAATGGCGTTAAAGTAGCGCAAGCTCACCTAAAATATTTAAACCCATTCCCAAAGAATTTAGGTGAAGTACTAAATAAATATCAAAAAGTATTGGTCCCTGAGATGAACTTAGGTCAACTTTCCATGCTGTTAAAAGCTAATTTCCTTAAGGATGTGAACGGCTATAACAAAGTACATGGTTCTCCATTTTCAACATCTGAAATAGTCGAAGCAGCGATGGCGGTGCTAAATGTCTGATTTAACCCTTACGAAAAAAGATTTCACTTCTGATCAAGAAGTTAGATGGTGTCCTGGATGCGGTGATTACTCGATCCTGTCGACGATGCAGTCTTTTCTGCCTGAGTTAGGAGTACCACGGGAAAATGTAGTTTTCATCTCCGGAATTGGATGCTCATCAAGATTTCCTTACTACTTAAATACCTATGGAATGCACTCTGTTCACGGTCGAGCACCCGCAATTGCTACCGGTTTAGCAATTACTAGACCTGATCTTTCAGTTTTTGTTATTACTGGAGATGGTGATTCGCTATCTATCGGTGGCAATCATTTAATCCATGCACTCCGCAGGAATATTGAGATTAAAATAATTCTATTCAATAATAGAATTTATGGTCTAACCAAAGGTCAATATTCACCAACAAGCGAGCAAGGTAAAGTTACCAAATCAACTCCCTACGGTTCTCTTGATACACCTTTTAATCCAATTTCACTTGCAATCGGTGCCGAGGCTTCATTTGTTGCGCGCAGCGTTGATAGCGATCGCAAACATTTAACCGAAGTTTTACGGGCTGCATCAGCTCACAAGGGTTCGGCTCTCATTGAAATTTATCAAAACTGCCCGATTTTCAACGATGGTGCCTTTGATTCGGTCAAAGACTCGGACTTAAAGGCGGAAACTCTATTGCAGATGATTGATGGCCAACCAATTAAATCTACAACTCATGGCGTCGTTCGTGACAATGGTTCATTACTCCTACGCGAACTTTCGAACATTACGGAATCTGATTTAGTGGTTCACGATTCACATAACCCAGATCCAGCATATGCATTTGCGCTATCCCGACTTTCATCATCGATTCTTGATCATGTTCCAGTTGGGGTATTTCGAGATGTCGCTCGCGAAAGTTACTCTGCTCAAGTAAACGCTCAAATTGCCGAAACCATTGCGCAGACCGGTCCAGGTGATTTAGCAGCGTTAATAAGTAGTGGCGACACTTGGATGGTTGAATGACTGTAGAATTTAAATATGTGTAGCAAAGTGAGATGTAAGAGCTGCGGTAAGGCAACCTGGAGCGGTTGTGGCCAACATGTCGAAGAAGCGCTACGCGGTATTCCGGAAAACGAGCGCTGCCAAGGCCACGTAAATGAACCGGCTCCACCAGGTTTTTTTAGCAAGCTA
>CAZMNB010000015.1:0-24703 GCA_964567545.1 uncultured Bifidobacterium sp.
CACGTTCTAACATGTTCTTGAAATCCATATTTCCACCAACATTTAATTGGTAGGTGCGATCTAAATGAACGCCGCGATCTTGGAATAGCTTCGCCAAAATTCTATGGGTAATAGTTGCGCCAACTTGAGATTTAATATCATCACCGACAATTGGTAATCCGGCAGCCGTAAATTTCGCAGCCCACTCTGGATCTGATGCGATAAAAACTGGGAGCGCGTTCACGAAAGCACACCCCGCATCAATTGCACATTGTGCATAGAATTTTGCCGCTGTTTCAGACCCGACTGGTAAATAACAGATTAAAACATCGATTTTCTTTGCTTTTAGATCAGCGACGATATCTACTGGGGCGGCGCTAGATTCCTCGATAGTTTCGCGGTAGTAACGACCCAGGCCATCAAGGGTATGTCCGCGTTGCACAATTACCCCAGTTTTTGCTACATCCGCAAACTTGATTGTGTTGTTCTCGCTTGCCCAGATTGCCTCGGAAATATCTAAGCCAACTTTCTTGGCATCTACATCATATGCTGCAATAAATTTAATTGAGTTGATGTGGTATCCGCCAAGGACCGGGTGCATTAATCCAGGTATCTCTTTATCGATTGCAGCATTTTGATAGTAAGTAACTCCTTGAATTAAAGAGTTGGCACAATTACCAATCCCAATAATTGCTACTCGGATTTCGGTACTTGGGTTTACTTGGGTACTCAATTGCTCTTCCTCTCGGTTGTGATCATTTCTTCTAGCCAGGCAATCTCGCGATCAACTGATTCCAATGAATGGCGGCGCCACTCAATTAAATACTTATCGAGACCCACGCTGCCGCGTTCGATTTCATCGCGCAGTACTTCAGATTTCTCGCGGAGCCGGCGAAGCCGACCCTCCAAAATTCGCAATCGATTTGCTGCTGGAGTTGGACTGAAAAATGCGAAACGAACTTCAAAACCTTCATCCTCCCAAGAATCCGGACCAGCCAATTCTGCGGTTTTATTAAAGTGCTTCTCCCCTTTGGCGGTTATTGCATACACAATTCGAACTCGCCGCGAGCGACCTTTCGACTTTCCTACTTTTTCTTCAATCAACCCCGCGAAAACCATTCGACGAAGTTGCGGGTAAAGAACTGAAAACGAGAGCGCGCGAAACGGGCCGTAGATTGCGGTCAACCTTTTCCGTAGTTCATACCCATGTAGGGGTGTCTGTAATAGAAATCCAAGGAGTGCGAACTCCAACGATTGACTTCGTGAGCGCATCTCCACTCTCCCTTTCAACTGGCCCTTTATATACCGAATCGATATATCGTATCCGCATTTAACTCGATATTTTGAGCGAGCGCAACCTCATTTTTAATTCTCATTTCGTGGCGTGCCTACGACCTAGTAACTAATTCCCAGGTTTACCCTCATTTTCTAGAGCTTGCCAACGGTGGCGCTCTAGACAGGGGTAAATCGCATGAGTCTTCTCTCATGGAAAATCCACGGAACCGGTAAGACGATCTCTTCAGGTGAGGTCGTATCAACAGATGAGCGATTGAGCTGGCCGCGCACCATCGGCGTGGGCTTACAGCACATCGCAGCAATGTTCGGCGCAACCTTCCTCGTCCCAATCATTACGGGTCTGCCACCAACTACCACATTATTTTTCTCAGGTATCGGAACTCTCCTATTTTTAATAATCACCCAAAATAAGGTTCCAAGTTACCTTGGCTCTTCCTTCGCATTCTTAGCTCCAATTGCTGCATCAGTTAAAAGCGATGGTATGGCGACTGCTCTCGGTGGCGTAGTTGCGACCGGAGTAATTCTTGCAATTATCGGTTTTATAGTTCGCTCTTCCGGAACTGGTTGGATCGATTGGTTATTGCCACCAGTAGTAACTGGAACCATAGTGATGGTGATTGGTCTAAACCTTGCTGGCGCAGCGAAAAATAATTTTGCTGCAGGTCCAGTAGTTGGCGTAATTACCCTCGCTGCCATTGCGCTGATCTCGGCATTCTCTCGTGGGTTCCTAGGCCGCATTGCGATCTTTGGCGGATTAGTTATCGGATATGTAGCTGCAATGTTGATGGGCGATGTAAAGACTGATGGCATCACTTCGGCAAAGTGGATTGCTATGCCTACATTCACCAGCCCCGCATTTAATTTGAGTGCAATCATCCTCTTCTTGCCAGTAGTACTTGTGCTTATTGCCGAAAACGTTGGACACGTTAAAGCAGTTGCGGCAATGACAGGTAAAAATCTTGATGATCAAATGGGTAATGCGCTAATGGCCGATGGAATTGCAACTACTTTGGCTGGAGCAGGTGGCGGATCTGGAACCACCACTTATGCTGAAAATATTGGCGTAATGGCTGCAACTCGGGTCTACTCAACCGCTGCATATTGGATTGCTGGTCTTGGCGCGATCGTGCTCTCGATCTGCCCTAAATTCGGCGCGGTACTAAGTGCAACTCCAGTTGGAGCGCTTGGTGGAGTTGGCGTTGGGTTATTCGGAATGATCGGAGTTCTTGGTGCCCGTATTTGGATTGAAGGACGGGTTAATTTCAGCGATCCAACGAACCTAATAATCGCGGCATCTGCGCTAATTATTGGTATCTCCGATATGTCATGGACTAGTGGTAAATTCACATTCAACGGCATCATTAACGCAACTCTGGTTGCAGTCGTTGGATATCGAATACTTAGCGGTATTGCAAAATCTCGCGGTACAAGCCACTAATTACGTAATTACTAAAACGCACAGGGCTTTGGCTCTGTGCGTTTTTTAATTTAATGAAATGTCCTAGACTCCAACAATGGTTTTTGAAGTACCAACTAGATTTGGCGAATATTTAATCGCTGCCATCATAATCATGTTGGCCCCAGGTCCAAGTGTTCTCTTCACCATTGCTCGTGCAATTTCTTGGGGGCGAGCTGCGGCAGTTGCAACAGTTCTAGGTAATGCAATAGGTATGTTCATTCTTTCATTAGTTGTTGCTTTTGGGCTTGGTCCAGTTTTGCAAAGATCAAGCGCTGCATTTTTATTTGTGCAAATTACCGGAGGTGGTTATTTAATCTACCTCGGCATTGACGCCATTAGAAAAAGCGTTATCCATGCTGAAGATATGATTAATGTGAATGAAGGCAAACCAACCATTGTTAAATCGGTTCGAGATGGATTCTTTGTCGGAGTATTAAATCCAAAAGGCTTAGTTTTTTTCGCCGCGATCTTGCCTGGGTTTATTGACCACGATAGTAAGTCAATTACTGCTCAAATCGTATTGATGGGAGTTACGTTTTCTATCTTGGCATTTTTCTCCGATAGCACTTGGGGTCTGATCGCTGGAACAATTCGAGAATCACTTTCAACCAAGCCAGCTCGTCTAGTTAAAATGCGAAAATTCGGAGGCTTGGTAATGATCTGCCTCGGTCTTTTCACCATTTCGACCGCTTTCTAAGTAGTAATTAAGGCTGCGTGGCGCGCACCCGATTTGTCAGTAACTGACGGCAGACTAACGCCATGGCAAATTCAGCATTCGATAAACCAGCAAGCAAGGCGCGCGAATTCATTAGCCCAAGTGATTTAACCTTTTCTTGGGATGGTTGTCATCGGTGCCTTTGGCTCAATTACAACCATGGTGTGAAAGCTCCGCTCTTCATGCCGCTCGTTGGTGAACTTTCTGCAATGCAAGAAGCTCACTTCGATGCAGTCACTTCTGCGCTTGTTACTCCAGAGCTACCAAGCGGAAAAGTTCATAGCCGTGGCGGGTGGGTTAAATCCACACCGATCGTTGTAAATAGCTCAGTTTCACCGTATGCAGTCCGTGGAAAATATGACTTGCTTATGGAATTTGATGATGGAACTTGGGGAGTTATCGATTGTAAATTCCAAGGGCGCGATAGCGATAAGAGCGATTTCTATTCACCGCAATTAGAAGCATATGCATTTTCACTCGAGAATCCAGCGTCCGGCCCAGCACGAAAAGTTTCAGTACTTGGTTTGCTAGTTTGGTCGCCCGTTTCCCCTGCCGGCGATCCCACATCTGGATATTTGCTTAAATTGAAGAGTTCTTGGCGTCCCATAGAACGTAATCCGAAATCATTGGAACGTCGTTTAACTGATTTTATTACGGTAATTTCTGGTCCAACACCTGAGCGAGATTCTGGTTGCGAGCAATGCCGCTATATTTCACAACGCCGCGAGATTTTTGGCGGCGAGTAATTTAATCTTCTTCTACCTCGTCACTTATCTCAGATTTCCGTTTCGTCGCATATATGTCAACATATTCCTGACCCGAAAGCGCTTGAATCGTATTCATGATTCGGTCTGTTACTTCACGCAAAACTTTCTGGTCTGTTGAATCGCCATAATTTTCAAAATACATCGGTTCGCCAAAAATCATTTCTACGCGACGAACTTTTGGTACCACTTGGCCAGTTGGTTGAATTTCGGCCGTATTGAACATGGCAACTGGAATTACTGGCGCTCCTGATTCAATTGCAAGTCGTGCAATTCCAGTTCTACCTTTATAGAGGCGACCATCAGGTGATCGAGTACCCTCCGGATAAATTCCTATGCAATCGCCACGCTCTAAAACGCTAAGGCCAGTGATGATTGCAGCTTCGCTTGCTCGACCACCGGAACGATCTACTGGGACTTGGCCAAGGGCAATAAATGTAATCTTTTTAATGAAACCTTTCAGGCCAGGTGAAGTGAAGTATTCACTCTTAGCCAAGAAAGTTACTTTGCGCGGTACCACCAGCGGCATAAAAATCGAGTCGCTAAAAGAGAGATGGTTGGAAGCGATGATCAATGGCCCAAGGTGCGGAACATTTCGCAAACCTTTTACTTTAGGTCTAAACAAACCCATTAAAATTGGCGATAGAAATGCTTTCAAAAGCGCATAGGCTACGTTCTCGCCTTGCACTACTTCCAACTTCTTGCGGAAGCTGCGCTTCTTTCGGATCGCCATAGGGTCTTAATTTAGGGCTTATTCATACCGATATGACACCATCTGAGCGTGAGCGATATCCCAAACTCGGCCGGATTCGAACTTTCGGGCGGGAAAATTGGGGTTTTAGTTATCCACGGATTTGGTGGATCACCGGTTTCCGTCAGACCATGGGCAGAGTCGTTTAATAATTTCGGTTACACCGTATCCGTGCCAAGGCTCCCAGGTCATGGAACCAATTGGCAGGATTTAAATTTAACAACTTCAGCAGATTGGTTTGCTGAAGTTGAAAAAAGTTTTGCGCAATTACGTAGTAAAACCGAAAGAGTATTTCTGGCTGGGTTTTCAAATGGTGGTGCGCTTGCGCTACGGCTTTCACAAATTCATGGGGCGGAAATTGAGGGATTGATTCTACTAAACCCAATAATTCATGACCGCCGCTTCTTTATGAAGTTCTTGCCGGTTATGCACTTACTAAAACCGTCATTGAAATCCGGACCTTCGGATATCGCAAAGCCAAATCCCCCCGTACATAGTTATCGAACCACTGCGATGCATGCGCTCAACTCTGCTCGAAAATTTTGGCGAATTGTCGAACGCGATCTATATCTGATTGATCTGCCTTTGATGATTGGATATTCAATTAATGATCATGTTGTAGATCCTGAAAATTCCGATACTATAATTGATAATGTCATGTCCGTTGACATTCGAGAGATTATTTTTGAAAAATCATTTCACAATGTCTCGCTAGATTATGATTCAGAAATTTTAAATGATGAATCTAACCAGTTTATTCAAGATGTTCTAACTGGCGAATTGGTTCGAGGTAGCTACGAATATGATGAAGATGATGATGAACGAGATTTGATTGACGCAGAATTTGATGCGATAGTTTCGGGATTATCTTTAGATGAATCAGCGCCAACTACTTATTTGGATGAATTAGCCAGTTCAGAAATGACTGAATCACATTTCGAAAGAAATATGTATGCGATACCAACTCGATTACCAAAGTTTAAGAAAGCACAACGAATCTCAATCATTGCCCTGATTGCGGGTCCGATTTATATCATTGGAAATTTAATGACAAATTTTGACCCATTTGGATTAGGCACATGGCCCGGAGTATTAGCAGTTGTTGGCGGTGGCGTTGGGCTATTGGCGCAAATGGAAAACCGCGAAATTGATGAAAGCGATGACGGCGCAATTCTTTAATTCCTAGCTAAATCCGCAACTCCTACTAGACCCGCGTAGTTTCCTAGCGTGGCCGCAATAATTCTTGGATAGGGATGTTTGCCGTTAAAAGGCATATATCGATCCATGTATTCCCGCGTAGGAGTAAGTAGAATTTCGCCCGCTTCAATTACGCCTCCACCGATAATTACGCAAGATGGATCTAATAAGACAGAGAGCGATGCGATACCAGCGCCAAGCCATTGCGCAGTTGTGTTGAAAGCGGCAAGTGCAACTGGATCACCCTGCTCAGCAGCCTTTGTAATGTGATGCCCAGTTAATCCAGCAACTGTGCCATCTCCAAGTGATAATAAATTTTTCGCTAAATCTGGCGAAGCGCTAATTGCTTCGCGCGCGTGGCGCAATAGCGCGTTGCCAGATGCATATTGTTCAAAACAACCTCTAGCGCCACATCCGCAAAGATGGCCCTCTGGCACAACTCGCATATGACCAATTTCCGCAGCGATTCCAAATGCGCCGGTAATTAATTTCCCATTAATAACAAAACCGCCACCAAGCCCAGTTCCAATTGTTAGAAGCGCTAGATTTTCTTCACCTTTACCGGCTCCGAATTTGAATTCTCCCCATGCCGCACTATTTGCATCATTTTCTAAAATAACCCGCAATGCTATTTTGGCTTCTAGTTGCGATACCAGCGGTACGTTATTCCAATTTGCGATATTGGAAGTGGCAAGTAAAGTTTTGCGATCTGCCGAAATAAATCCAGCAGCAGATACCCCAACCGCAGAAACTTTATGTTTCTTCGCTAATTCAATGGCAACTTCAGCAATTACTTGCGTTAGAGCCGGCCCACCTTGAATTGGTGTATCTCTTCTATTCTCTTCAATAATCTTGCCATCAGCGTCAACTACGCCACCAAGCACTTTGGTGCCGCCAACATCAACACCAATAGTTAGTGCAGACATTTAAGCTTCTGCGCGGTTTTTCAACTGGGAAAGGGCTAGGTCGACCGTTGATTGCTCGGTCTTCTTTCGCATCATCTCTGGTACCGGCATCGAAACTTTAACGACTAATTCATAGGTGACATCAGTTGTGTCATCGCCGTTATCTGAAATCAAGTAAGAACCGGTCATCTCAGTTAATAGATCGGCCTCTTCCAGCGAAAAACTGACGATTTCTGGGGCTCTGCTCCAATCGTAGGAAAGCGATACCCGATCCTTCATAACCCCGGCATCAATGACCATGGTTACCTTCGTTGGTCGGCCATCACCGCCAGTTTCATCTGCAGTGACCGATTTAATCGAGGTAGTCCAGCTCGGGTATCCCTTAAGGTCGAAGAGGAGTTCTCGGACGGTCTCAACTGGTGCTTCTATCGTTACTTTGGATTTCGATGCTTCGCTCATAGGAGAAGGTTACCTCTCCCCAATCTAACAAATGACCGATACCTTAGGAGTATGAATGAATACTCAGTCAAAACGATGGAACCGATCCCAAGTACCGGGAATTTAACCAATTTAGTCTCGGATCGAGCTCGCTTTGAACCCATGCGCACCATGCTCTCACGCCCATTGGGGGAAGGTTGGCAAAAAGTTTCAGCAAGAGAGTTCGACGAAGAAGTAAGAGCCACCGCTAAAGGTTTAGTTGCATCTGGGATTCAAGTTGGTGATCGCGTCGCAATCATGGCTCGCACTCGATATGAATGGACCATCTTAGATTTTGCAATTTGGTATGCAGGAGCAGTTGTAGTCCCCGTTTACGAAACTTCTTCGGCGGAACAAATTGATTGGATACTTACCGATTCAAGCGCTGTTGCAATTATTGTAGAAACGCCAACCCACAAAGAATCCGTTGAATCGGTTCGTAAACCTGCGCTAAAAAATCTGTGGACTATGACTGATAATGTACTTTCGCTATTAAGTAAACTTGGCGAAAATATTCCAGATTCTGAAATAGATTCACGTAGAAATTCTTTAAAACCAGAAACACTTGCTACCTTGATTTATACCTCAGGCACAACCGGAAAACCTAAAGGCGTTCAATTAACTCATGGTAATTTTTTATCTGAGTGCGGAAACGTGGTAGCAGGTGCGAGCGATCTATTCTTGAAACCTGGCGGATCAACCCTCCTGTTTCTGCCAGTCGCTCACGTTTTCGGAAGAATGGTAGAGATTGGCGCAATTAGAGCCGGATTACATTTGGCCCATTGCAGTGATCCAGTTGGTAAATTGATTCCAGATTTAACCTCATTTAAACCAACTTTCGTGCTTGCAGTTCCAAGAATTTTTGAGAAGGTTTATAACGGAGCCGAAGCAAAGGCAGAAGCTGGCGGCAAAGGTGATATTTTCCGTAAAGCGGCAGCAGTAGCCATTGCATTTAGTGAAGGTTTAGATACCGGAAAAATTTCGATCTCACTTCGAATTAAACATGCGCTCTTCGACAAATTGGTTTACTCAAAAATTAGAAGCACGCTCGGTGGCCGAGTCGAAGCCGCCATCTCTGGTGGCGCCCCACTTGGTGCCCGGTTAGGGCACTTCTATCGCGGCGCTGGTATCCGCGTATTAGAGGGTTACGGTTTAACTGAAACTACCGCTGGTGCAACCCTAAATTTAACTTCGGCGCATCGGGTAGGTTCAGTGGGCCGACCAGTTCCAGGTACCACGATCAAAATTGATGATGATGGCGAAGTTTTGATTAAAGGTGCAATCGTAATGAAAGGTTACTGGCAGAACGATTCGGCCAACCAGGAATCATTTACGGAAGATGGTTTCTATCGTTCTGGAGACCTAGGAAAATTAGATAGCGAAGGATTTCTATCTATTGTTGGCAGAAAGAAAGAATTAATTGTTACTTCGGGTGGTAAAAACGTTGCACCTGCTGTCTTAGAGGACCGCCTACGCGCTCATCCACTCGTAAGTCAATGCATGGTTGTCGGTGACAATAAGCCATTTATAGCAGCGCTAATAACCATCGATCAAGAAGCACTAAAAGCTTGGTCTGCCGCAAATAAGAAAGTTGGAGCTTCGCTCTCGGAATTGGCTAAAGATCCAGATTTACAGGCCGTGATACAAACCGCAGTAGACGAGGCAAATAAAGCGGTGAGCAAAGCCGAATCGATTAGAAAATTTACGATTTTGCCAGTCGATTTCACACTTGCCGGCGGGCACCTAACTGCAAAACTCTCATTAAAACGCCACGTAGTAGCCCAAGAATTTGCAAAGGAGATAAACGAGCTATTTGCCTAACGGCAGCGAAAAATTAAGAATTGCGCACGATCTACATGATGGCGTCGTTCAAGATTTGGCTGCGCTTGGATATGCAATTGACTCAGTGATCGGAAGCCCACTTTTAGATCCGAATTTACGCTCTGAACTTAGAGAAATTCGCCTGGAAAGTTCACGAATCACTGGCGCACTCCGAAACGAAGTTTTGGAGCTGCTTGAAGATGGCGAAAACCTTTCCACGTTGATCGCGCGTAAACTCGCAAAAACGGGAATCGAATTTATATTACCGGAACCACTACCGGAGTTTTCGTTAAAAAATAAATATGAAATTAGAAAAATAATTTTGGAAATAGTTAATAACTGTATCAGCCATGCAAATGCTTCGAAATTATCAATAACGTTTAAAAAAATTAATTCTAGCCTTGAAATAAAATTAGAAGATAATGGCAATGGCGGACTTACTACCAAACCAAACCATTTGGGAATTAGTGGCATCAAACGGCGGGCCAAAATTATCGGAGCAACTATTGAAATTTGCGAAAAGGCAGATGGTGTTGCCTACCTTTTACTGATTCCAGGTTACTAATGCTGCGCGTGCTAGTGATTGATGATCACGCGGTTGTGCGCGAAGGTTTGAAACGTGCGCTGATTCAGGATCCGGAGTTAAAAATAGTTGGTGAAGCAGCATCGAAACAAGAGGCATTTGCTCAAATTGCCCATCATAACCCGGATGTCCTTGTGGTTGATTTACATCTGCCAGATGGGAGCGGTCTTGACATCATCCGATGGTCGCGCAGCAATTCGAAAAAAATTGGAATCGTGGTATTAACTATGGCTGAATTACCCGAATATATTCTTGCTTCACTTGATGCTGGTGCAAGTGCGTTTGTTGAGAAAGTTGCACCGATCTCCGAAGTCATTGCCGCAATCCATCATTCGCATAGAGCGCCGCTATCTTTTACAACTAGAAGATTGGTCGATGTTTTAGCAATCAAAAAAGATCGCCACGGCTTAACTGGACGTGAAATTGAAGTTTTGGAACTACTTCCGCTTGGCGCAACTGTTGCGGAAATGGCGTTAAATCTTTTTGTAAGTGAGTCCACGATTAAGACTCATATGGCTTCGATTTATCGTAAATTTTCAGTAAAGAATCGGATGCAGGCAATAAATGCTGGACGTAAAAAAGGATTACTTAAATAGAATTTCGTTGAAACGCTCTGACCAGATCTGCCAATTCCAATGATCATTTACCCACTTGTTTCCATGGGAACCCATCTCTTGCTTTAACACCGGATTTGTAAGGATTCGAATTGCAGCTTCCGCAATTTCAGAAACATTATCGCCATCTACCAAAAATCCAGTTTTACCTTCGATCAAGGCTTCGGGTGCGCCACCTGAATTTCCCACGAGCGTAGGAATTCCACAAGCGCTTGCCTCTAAATAAACAATTCCTAAGCCTTCAACTTCCATACCCGCTAAACGATTTCTTGCCGGCATCGCAAATAAATCTCCAAGCGCAAAATATTTTGGAAGGTTCTCATGGAGAATCCGTCCGACAAAAAATACATGCTTTTCCATTCCGTGCTTAGTGACCAGTGCTTCTATCTCAGTTTTATGTGGGCCGGTTCCAACCAGTAAAAGTGCCACATCGGGTACTTTTTCTAGGATGATTGGAAGCGCTTCAATTAATCGATCCTGACCTTTTCGATGGACCAACCTACCAACCGAAACAATCGTGGGCCGATCATAAATCCCGATTTCGCTTGCTAAACCTAAATCTCGTTCGCTTGGAACAAAATGTGAAATATCAATACCAGGCAAAATTTTTACCATTTTAGCTTTAGATTTTTTACCAAGCGCCTTTGCAATTGCGGTGCCGGTGTAATCGGTTAAATATGTAAGTGAATCAACTTTTTTGGCGATGTATTGCACGATCAATTTGAATGGATAAACCTTCGCCCACCAAACTTCATGTCCTTGCGTCATGGCCACAATGTGTCTTGCGCCGGCTCTTCTCAAAATTGGAGCCATTACTGCCAGTGGCGCCGCAGTGCCAAACCAAACCCGTTCAATTTTTTCGGCTTTTAAAATATTCTTTATCGTTCCATTCACTCTCGGCGTAGGGAGTAAAACTTTCATTCGGTCTCGCACTATTTTTACACCATATTCGCGTAGCCAAAATTCATCATATTCTTTAGTATCGCCTTGGTTTGATGTGTAAACAATGGCTAACCCTTTAGGAATACGCTCAAGTAAACCAATGATGAAAGTTTCAATACCACCAGCACGTGGTCCAAAATCATTGGTTACCAATAAAACTTTCTGATTGTTATAAACGGCGAGCTCCTACAAAACGTTTTGAGCCAAGGCTATCTCCAAAACTTACAACTTTTACCCGCGCGCCGGGTCGAGGTGCGTGCACCATCTTGCCACCGCCAAGATAAATTCCAACATGAGATATCGGTTTTCCAAAGAAAACCAAGTCCCCAGGTAATAATTTATTTCGAGCGATTGATTTTCCATAGTTTGCTTGTGCTCGTGCCGAATGTGGCAATGAGACGCCAGCAGCTTCGAAGGCTCGCATGGTTAATCCAGAGCAATCCCAACGTACTGGCCCAGCTGCGCCAAATACATAACGATCACCGATTTGTTTCAAAGCAAAACGGAGTGCGATTCCAGCTCTTCCAGAAATACTATTAGCGCTGACCGCATCTGCTAGCGACGCTTTTTGGTCTGCATCTTCTGATGCTTGCTGCGCCGCTAAAATTCGCTCACGATCGGCCTTCTCCAACTTTGCCAATAGTTCTTCAGCTTGAGCCAATTTGCTTTGCGCGGCTTTCATTTCTGCGGTGAGTCGGGCTTGGGTAGCTTTTACCAACGCTAATTTGTCATTTACAGTGAGTGTGGTTGCATTCAATCGTTGAGTCGCGGCAGTGAATTTTCTAAGTTGTATAGATTTTTTCCTAGCTACCGCCTCTAGCGATCCCGCCGACGATAAAAATAGCGTTGGATCGGAGGAGAACAAAAGCTCAAGGCTTTGACTTAAACCGCCTGCTTTATATTGCGCAATTGCAATCGAACTTAAAGATTTTTGAAGTTCACTTACATTTCCTTGTTGGGTTGCAGCTTTCTGCTGCACGGTTTTAAGTGTCTTGTTTAATTTTGCTAACTCAACTTTGGCAGCTTGCGCTCCTTCGGCTGCCATCGCCGCTTCTTCCTGAAGCGCTTCGACTTTTGCTTGAACATCTTTGAGGTTTGCTGCGTTGGCTTGGGAGTTCGGCAGGAGCAGAACGCTCAATGTCCCAGAGAGAATAAACGCCCAGATCCGAGCAGTTCTCAAAGTTCTCACCAAATCAGGCTAACGAGGTCGAGCCTTCGAGCTCAAGCCGAGAGCGTCAAATTACCTGTGAATTATTACCGAAACGAAGCGGCGGGACCATGCCACGCGAGGAAAGGAGCGCAATTGCCGAACTCTCAGGCTCGGATAGCTCTTGCGAGCAACTTTGAATTGGATTTAATAGAACGGAGATAACGCAATCGTGGCAAGCCTTATCTCGCATAGTGCAGGTGTCGCAATCAATGATCATTTGAAAATAATAGCTCCCGCTACCGACATTAATCGCGCGGGGTAGGTGGCTATCGTGGGGTTGTGATTCAGATAGTTCGAGCCAACTTAGTCATCGGTAGCGATGGTTCAACCACTATAAACGGCAGATCCGCCGGTCTTAGTTCGCTGGCTGATCGGAACAGATTTCATGAAATGCGGCAAGGCTTTGATGCAATTTTGATCGGTGGTGAAACGGCGCGCCGGGAACCGTATCAAAAAACTCCGATTCCGTTAGTGGTAATTTCACGGAGTTTAAATCTGCCAGAATCGATTAGCCTAAACCCATCGCACCATATCTGGAATATCCCGCCTAATGCAGCGATTGAGCGATCTTTATCAGAATTTGGCAACGCGCTATTGATTGAGGGTGGTGCAAAATTCTTGAGCGCTTCCCTACCTTGGGTTACCGAAATCGCAATTACCCGATCACAAGTTGCTGGTGGAGAAAATAGAATTGATCTTGATCGGCTAATCAAAGATTTTTCATTAACAAGTGAAGAAATTGTTGAATCTGAGAAGTTTCAATTATTTAAGCGGGCTAATTAAGCAATTGAGATCGCAGCAACGCCGATAATTGCAAGGAGAATCCCAAGATACTGAACTTTATGGAGCCGTTCATTTAAAAACTTAAAAGCTAACACGGCGGTAACTATTGGAAATAGTGAACCAAGCACCATTGCAACTGAAACCAAACCCTTAGTTGTCGCAATTCCAAGTAAATAATTTGCCAAGAAATCTGCAAGCCCAATAAACCCCAACATTGGCAAATCCCGTAATTTAAAACCACCAATTTGACGATAGCGCAGGGCAATTAGAATACAGATCGAAACTGAAGTTATTCGCATCATCGTCATGGTCAGAAGTGGACTGGTCTCAGAGCCCTTCGCCATAAAAGTTAAAGCAATACCAAAACCAAAAGTTGCGCCAAGTGCAAAAACCAATGGCTTCACTGGCAATCCACTACTTAACTCTGGACCACTTGCGCAGAAGCCGCCAATTAACGCGATTACCATTCCGATTAATTGCAATCGCACCGGACGTTCGCCACCAATTAACGCCACCGTAAAAGGTAAAAGCGCGCCAAGCGAACTTATTGGTGAAACAACTCCCATACGGCCAGTGGCAAGACCTGCATAGAACGACGTCAAACCTAAAAATCCCGCGATTCCGGCCACTATTCCTGGCAAAAAATAACCATGCCAATCCAAGTTCGGTGCAATGTAAGAACCAGAAATCAAAACTATTGATAGACCGAAGAGCAAACCGATTGATTGTGAAACACCGGTAACCGCAATTGCTTTAAAACGTTTCGAGAGATTGCCACCTATGAAATCAGCGGTGCCCCAGAGCACACTTGATACCAAAGCTAGTAGTGATCCCATAACGGCTAAGGTTACCGCTCGCGCCTCCCTTAAATCATAGGTAAGTACTTTTACCCTTACCTTGTGAGCCAACCTTTCAAATTCACTAAATACGATAAGTATTTTGATGATTTTGTTCTACAAATGGAAACTTTCCTACCGCGACCAGAGATCGAGTTAGAGGAAGTTCCAGCGCCGCAAAAACTAGCGCCGCGTGCCTATGCAGTTGTTGGAGATGTTGCACTAGATGAAAACGATGATGTCGCAACTGGAAGATTTGTTTTACTACTTGATCCTAAAGGTCAAGATGCCTGGGATGGAAATTTTCGCTGCGTAACATTTGTGCGAGCCGCAATTGACTCAGATATGGCAAGTGACCCAATGCTTGCCGAAGTTGGTTGGTCATGGTTTTTAGAATCACTTTCCAAAGCTGGCGCAGAATTTTGCGCGCCAAGTGGAACCGTTACCAGAGTTGCGAGTAAATCTTTTGGTCAACTTGTTGGTACTGATGATGATTCAGAGATTGAGATTCGAGCATCTTGGACGCCTACCGATGCATCGCAATTAATGTTGCATGCAAAAGCGTGGCTGGAATTATTGGCAGTTACTTCAGGACTCTCGCCGCTTCCGGAAGGTGTTAGCTCGCTCGGGCAAAATCGTCGCTAATGGCTAAACCTTTACTTAAGCCTGTCGGTGGCACCCCGCCAATAATTTCTACAGATTCTGCTCTAGAAATTGCGGTTGCCAAAATAATTGCGGGTACTGGACCAATAGCAATTGATGCCGAACGGGCCTCCGGTTATCGATATAGCCAACGTGCTTATTTGATCCAGATAAAGCGAAAAAATGGTGGGCTCCACTTGATTGACCCGATTCCGTTCGCGAACTCTGATGTTGCAAGAGCTCTGATCGAAAAATTAAACGGTGCGCTCTCTGAAATTGAATGGGTAATCCATGCAAGTACGCAAGATTTACCGTGTTTACGTGAGTTTGGCTTAGCACCAAAGTACCTATTTGACACTGAGTTAGGCGGCCGATTAGCTGGATGTGAACGAGTTGGTTTAGGACCGCTCACCGAAGTTCTCTTAGATTTAACGCTAGCGAAAGAACATAGCGCGGTTGATTGGTCTTACCGACCTTTGCATCCCGAATGGCTCAACTATGCCGCATTAGATGTTGACGTACTTTTAGAGTTAAAAGATGCAATCGAAAGATTACTTGGTGAACAAGGTAAATTAGCGTGGGCAAAAGCAGATTTTGCAGCAATTTTGGCAGCTCCGCCAACGCCACCACGGAAAGATCCATGGCGTCGAACTTCTGGAATGCATAAAGTTAAAAATCGGCGAGATTTAGCAATTATAAGGCAGCTATGGTTTGCCCGGGACGCAGTTGCCAAAGAGATCGATCTAGCTCCCGGAAAAGTTTTAAATGATGCATTAATAATTGAGATTGCGCTGGCTAAACCAAAAACAGTCGAAGAGTTAAAGAGTATCCCGGCAATTTCTAGCCGGTTACGAAGTGATGAGCAGAAAAGTTTTATTCCTAATTGGTTTGCCGCAGTTGAGCGAGCGCAAAATTTGTCAGAAGCAGAATTGCCAGAGAGTAAATCTTTTACCGATGCGATGCCGCCGGTAAAAGTATGGCGAGATAAATTTCCACTTCCCTACGCGCGCTTGACCCACGCCAGGTTTGCCGTGGCTAATTTAAGTGTTGAGCTTTCGATCCCAACTGAGAATTTAATTTCTCCAGAAATTATTAGAAGGATTGCTTGGTTAAGCCAGAGCGATCCGGACTTAATCGGTAATTTGGCTCGAGTTTCGGAGCGGATGGTCAGTTTCGGGGCTCGCAGTTGGCAGGCAGAATTAACCGCAGCGCTAATCGCCAATGGGCTTACCCATGATGAGCCATTGGCCCTCCCCGAGCCGGAAGCCGTTAAGACCCTACCCGAGGAGTGAATTGAATTACGCAACACTTAAGTTGCGTAATTAGGAGAACTGCTTATAGGCTGGGCCTATGTTAAGTAACTTTCTAATAGCGCTCCGCGAGGGGCTAGAGGGTTCGCTCATAATTGGAATCTTGGTCGCTTATCTAATTCGCACAAACCGTAGAACCCAACTATTTCCGCTTTGGATCGGGGTATCTGTTGCGCTAATAGGCAGTTTTGGATTTGGCGCATTTCTTACTTTCACCTCAAAGGAATTATCACCACGAGGTGAGGAGCTATTTGCAGGTACCACATCACTGGTCGCGGTAGGAATGGTGACTTGGATGGTGTTCTGGATGAAACGAAGCGCGCGAAATTTAAAGAGCGAACTCCAAGGCAAAATCGACCAAGCTCAATCACTTGGCAAACTAGCAATAACTGGCACTGCTTTTTTTGCGGTTGCTCGTGAAGGATTAGAAACAGCGCTCTTTGTTTATTCAAATTTCAAAACGGTGGCTAGCGATAGCGCACCTGCGATCGGGTTAACGGTTGGGTTAACGGTTGCCGTTGCGCTTGGAGTTCTTATTTATAAGCAGTCAATTAAATTAGATCTTGCGAAATTCTTTTTAATAACTGGCGTTGGTCTAATTGTGGTTGCGGGCGGAGTGCTTTCATATGGTGTTCATGAGCTGCAAGAGTTTGGTGCGCTCCCTGGTCCGGATGCATTTGCCTGGGATCTGACAAATTGGATTTCAGTTGATTCAATTCCCGGAGCCCTGCTAGCTGGAACAATCGGTTTCGATACCACCACTTCATGGTTGCAGCTCTGCTTTTGGCTTGGTTACCTTGGACTGGTCATTCCGCTATATATCAAGCCAGCTAAAACTCGAGTCACTGCCTAACTTCACCTCTCGCCACATTCACTTTTAGGTTACCGACAGGTAACCTAGGGTCAACTGCTGAGAAGAGGAAGAAATGGCAATTACGGCGAATTCACTTAATACAGTTGTGCTAGTCGATGCGGTACGTACACCCTTTGGAAAAGCTGGAAGCTTGTATTCCGGTACTCGCGCTGATGACTTAATGGTTCGTTGTATTCGTGGATTGTTAGAACGTAATCCATCGGTGCCGCTAACTGCAATCGATGAAGTCGCAATCGCAGCTGCAACGCAATCTGGTGATCAAGGAATGAACATCGGACGGAGCGCCGCGTTATTGGCCGGACTCCCAAATACCGTACCGGGATACTCGATTGACCGATGGTGCGCAGGTGCCATGACGGCAGTTACCACAATTTCTGGAGCAATTGCAATGGGAGTTTACGATTTAGCGATTGCCGGTGGCGTTGAACATATGGGCAATCATCCGATGGGTGAAGGTATCGATCCGAACCCACGTTATTTAGCAGAGAAAATTGTTGATACAGATGCACTCAGCATGGGTAATACTGCTGAGCGCTTACACGATCGGTTTCCGCATTTAACAAAAGAGCGTGCCGATAAATACGCGCTAAATTCTCAAGTTAAAACCGCGGCAGCCTATGCATCTGGAAAAATTCAACCAAATTTAATTCCGATGGCCGCTCGAAGTGCAGAACTTGGTTGGGGCATTGCAACTGTAGATGAACCGCCGCGACCAGGAACAACTTTGGAAGCGCTCGCCGCCCTTAAAACTCCATTTCGCGCAGCTGGTCGCGTTACTGCTGGAAATGCTGCCGGACTAAACGACGGTGCTACGGCTGCACTCCTTGCAAGTGAGTCAAAAGCAAAAGAATTGGGTTTAACTATTAAGGCAAAATTAGTTTCATTTGCTTTCGCTGGGGTAGAGCCTGAAGTTATGGGTTATGGACCAGTGCCTTCAACTATCAAAGCGCTTGCCAAAGCAGGCTTAAAAATTGAAGATATCGGCCTCTTCGAAGTGAACGAAGCCTTTGCAATTCAAGTAATTGCATTTCTAGATCATTTTGGAATTGCCGATGATGATTCCCGAGTAAACATTTATGGTGGCGCAATTGCAGTTGGTCATCCCCTAGCCTCATCCGGCGTGCGTCTAATGCTCAATTTAGCTGAAGGATTTAAAGAACATCCTGAAGTTCAATATGGAATCACCACGATGTGTATCGGGTTGGGCATGGGTGGCACGGTTATTTGGGAGAATCCAAACTTCAATGGAGGAAAGAAATAATGGCTGAGATAAAGCTTCCAGAAGGTGCCCCAGAAGAGGTAATTACAAATGCGCTAGTTCGTGAAATTGATCTAACTGCATTTGGCGCTAACGGCACCCTCTCGTTAATAACTTTAGATAATGGTCAAGATCATAATCGCCCAAATACCTTTGGTCCAAAATCCGTACTAGCGCTAAACGAAGCAATCACCATTGCGCAGTCAAGTACTTCAATTGCTATCGCTATTACCGGAAAACCATTTATCTTCGCAGCTGGCGCAGATCTATCCGGTTTAGCATTTTTACAAGAACGCTCCCAAGCTTTGGCTATTGGGAAACTTGGCCATGATGTTTTTCGTAGGCTAGGCGAAAGCAAAAAACCAACATTTGCATTTATCAATGGACTCGCGCTTGGTGGTGGGTTAGAAGTTGGCTTGCACTGTCACTATCGAACTCTTTCTTCAACTGCATTTACTGCGTTACCTGAATGTTTCCTAGGATTAGTACCTGGCTGGGGCGGCGCCACAATTTTGCCAAAACTAATTGGCCCGGAGAATGCAGTCCAAGTGATAATTTTAAACGCGCTAAATAACAATACGATGATGAAAGCTAAAGATGCGCTGGCGTTGGGAGTTGCCGATGCAGTGTTTGAACCCGCAGATTTCCTTGAAAAATCAATGGTTTTTGCCGCAAATATCATTTCCGGCAATAATAAAATCGAACGAAAAGATTTCAGCAAAGATGAGTCTGCTTGGGTTACCGCCATTGAAACTGGAAAAGCTGCAGTTGCTAAAAAATATGGTGGCGCAAATATTGAATCACCTACCCGCGCGCTTGAATTGATTGCCGCCGCGCGAACTAACACTCTAGGCGCTGGCTTTGATGCAGAAGATCAAGCACTTGCTGACTTAACTATGAGTAATCCACTGCGCGCCTCACTATATGCATTTAACTTGATCCAGAAGAAGCGGAAGAAAGTTGAAGGTGCACCAAAGCCAGCACTTGCTCGCAAAGTTACAAAAGTTGGTGTAGTTGGTGCTGGCTTAATGGCGTCACAACTAGCGTTAATTTTAGTTCGTAATTTAAAAGTTCCGGTGGTAATGACAGATTTAGATCAAGATCGAGTTAATAAAGGGGTGGCCTGGGTTCATGCTGAAATTGAGAAACTAGTTGTAAAGAAACGGATGAGTGCCGAATCTGCTCGACGTTTAGCGCTATTAGTTTCTGGATCGGTAGATCAAAGCGTCTTTTCCAACGCAGATTTTGTTATCGAGGCAATTTTTGAAGAACTTTCGTTAAAACAAGAGTTATTTAAGAAATTAGAATCAATCGTCACTCCCGAATGTGTACTAGCAACAAACACTTCTTCGCTTTCGGTGGCGAAAATGACAATCGGGCTTAAGAATCCAGAACGGGTGATTGGATTCCATTTCTTTAATCCAGTAGCGATAATGCCGTTATTAGAGGTAGCCCGCACTGCTACAACTGATGATGCGACAACCGCAACCGCAATAAATGTTGGCAAAGAATTAAAGAAGACCATGATTATCTGTAAGGATGCGCCTGGGTTTGTGGTTAATCGTTTGCTAACTAGGTTTATGGGTGAAGTGACCGATGCAATGGATGAAGGAACTGCGCCAGAGGTTGCAGATAACGCAATGAAATCACTTGGTTTTCCGATGTCACCATTCCAACTTTTGGGTCTGGTTGGTCCAGGTGTAGCACTTCATGTTGCCGAAACTTTAAACGCAAATTTGGGTCCGCGATATCGGATCTCACCAACCATGCAACGGCTAGTTAAAGAAGGTGTGAAAACTTTCTATATTAAAAATGAAGCTGGAACTTTCACTGCGAACCCAGCCGCATTAGCGTTAGTGGAAAAAGGGAGTTCTCCTTCCACTTCGGAACAGGTGCGAATGCGCGCGCTCACTGCACTCGCTGCAGAAGCACGAATGATGCTTGATGAAGGCGTGGTTTCATCACCTGCAGAGATTGATCTCTGTATGTTGTTAGGTGCTGGCTGGCCCATGCATCTTGGTGGAATCTTGCCGTACTTAGATCGCGAAGGCGTAAGCGAATCCGTTACTGGAAAGCGCTTCCATCCTGCCGGAGTTGCTTCGCTGGCTTAGTTTTCGAGGTGTTCTCCTCAACTTCAACTAGGGAGCTATTCCACTCAACTAAAGATCTAGTTATGGTCTGTGTAGTAATTCCGATTTCTTCTAAAATTTGATTTCGTTTCCCATGTTCAAAAAATTGTAATGGAACTCCGATTGACTGAATTGGAATATTTAATCCTGCTTCACGAAACATCTCGGAAATTGTGCTTCCAATTCCGCCATGCTTAATTCCATCTTCGATTACTACAACGCTTTTATATCGTTGCGCCATTGTTATTAAAGAAGTTGGTAAGGGTTTAACCCACCGTGGGTCTATTACAGTTACGCCAACACCCTCGCGATAAGCCTGACCAGCAGCTTCTACAGCTACTTGCGCCATCGCGCCGATGCTAATTATTAGAACATCCGCACTTTCACCGCGGTATAAAACATCAATGCCATCCCGCCGTTCAAATGCCGGAATATCTGATTGCACCGCCCCTTTAGGAAATCGCAATAACGTAGGTCGATCGTTTATTTCAATAGCTTCCCGTAGCGTTTCGCGCAGCCTGGCACCGTCCCGAGGGGCAGCAACCGCGAGCGTTGGCACTATTCCAGTTAACGCTAAATCCCACATTCCATTATGGGATGGTCCGTCATCGCCTGTTATTCCAGATCTATCTAATACAAAAGTTACACCGGCTTTGTGTAGCGCCACATCTAATAAAAGTTGATCAAAAGCACGATTTAAAAATGTTGAATAAACAGCTACTACCGGATGTAGTCCGGTAAATGCCATGCCAGCGGCCGCCGTGGTTGCGTGCTGTTCGGCGATACCAACGTCAATAGTTCGATCTGGAAATTCTTTTTGAAAAGCATCTAGTCCAGTTGGTCCGAGCATTGCGGCGGTGATTGCAACTAAATCTCTTCGTTCCCGGCCTAATTCGATTAACGCATCTGAGAAGACGCTAGTCCAAGATGTTGATGATTTGGCAAGCGGTGTGCCAGTTTCGGGATCAACAATCCCAACTGCGTGAAATTTTTCAGCTTCGTCATTAACTGCCGGTCCATGACCTCGTCCTTTTTCAGTAATGACATGGACAATCACCGGAGCTGCAAATTTTTTGGCTCGTTCAAGAGTATTTTCAAGCTCTTCAATATTATGACCATTAATTGGACCTAAATATTTAAGACCCAAATCTTCAAACATTCCTTGCGGTGCGACGATATCTTTAATTCCCTTTTTCATTCCATGAAGGGTTTCGTAAATAGGGTGTCCTACTACCGGAGTTTTCTCTAGAACTCCTTTACCCCAATCTAAAAACTTCTCATAGCCTTGAGTTGCGCGTAAAGTCGATAAATGTGCAGCTAAACCACCAATTGTAGGTGAATAGGAACGAGTATTGTCGTTAACTACAATCACCAACTTTAAATCTTCAGTTGCCGCAATATTATTTAGCGCTTCCCATGACATGCCACCCGTAAGTGCACCGTCACCCACTACTGCAACCACAGTTCGATCTTTCTCGCCTCTAATTAAGAAACCGCGCGCAATGCCATCTGCCCAAGAAAGCGCAGTGGATGCATGTGAATTCTCGATTACATCGTGCTCGCTTTCAGCGCGATTTGGATAACCAGCGATTCCGCCGCGTTGCCGCAATTTTTCAAAACCAGCAATACGTCCAGTGAGCATTTTATGTACATAGGATTGATGACCAGTATCGAAGAGAATTACATCCTTTGGTGATTCGAATACTCGGTGCAACGCAACAGTTAATTCCACAACTCCGAGATTTGGGCCAAGATGCCCACCACTTTTTGAAACTTTCTCAATTAAGAATGCACGAATTTCACTAGATAGCTCACTGAGTTCTTGAAAATCTAATTTTGCTAAATCTTTCGGTGAGTTAATCTTCGAGAGGAAAGTCATAATAAAGACCGCAATACATATTGCATAATTCCGCCGTGACGGAAATATTCAGCTTCGCCAGGAGTGTCAATCCGGACTTTAGCGGAAAAGCTTTTTCCATCTGCAGTTACGCTAACTTGAGTAGGGATGTTCCCATCGTTTAACAAAACAATTCCAGAAATTGCAAAAACTTCACTGCCGGTTAGTCCAAGTGAAGTGGCGTTATCTCCTTCGTTAAATTGCAAGGGCAATACGCCCATTCCGATCAAATTTGATCGGTGGATCCGTTCAAAAGACTCAGCTATAACTGCGCGTACACCAAGCAGCGCAGTTCCTTTTGCTGCCCAATCTCGGGAGGAACCTGACCCATATTCTTTACCAGCAAGAATTACAAGTGGCACCCCAGCGCTCTGATAAGCCATCGACGCATCAAAAATACTTTCTAACTCACCATGGTTTAAGAAGTTTCGGGTGAAACCACCTTCAACACCACTTAAAAGCAAATTCTTCAACCGGATATTGGCGAAAGTTCCTCGGATCATAACTTCGTGATTGCCGCGCCGAGAACCATATGAATTGAAATCGGCACGATCGACGCCATGTTCTGCCAGATATTTGCCGGCAGGTGAATCAGTTTTGATATTTCCAGCTGGCGAAATGTGATCGGTTGTGACTGAATCTCCTAGAATCGCTAATACTCTTGCGTTAGAAATATCAGTGACTGGCTTTGGATTTCGTGGCATTCCATCAAAATATGGTGGTTTGCGAACATAAGTAGATTTAGAATCCCATTCGAAAACTTTTCCAGTTGGAGTTGATAAAGATTTCCAGCGATGATCGCCCTCGAAAACACTTGCGTAATCCTTTTTAAACATATCGCTTGATATTGAAGATTCAATGACGTTTTCAATTTCAGCAGGGGTTGGCCAGATATCTTTGAGGAAAACTGGATTTCCAGTTGAATCGTTACCGAGTGGATCGGTATCAAAATTATGATCCATGGTTCCAGCAAGTGCATAAGCAACCACAAGTGGCGGTGACGCTAAATAATTCATCTTTACATCTGGGCTGATGCGACCTTCGAAGTTACGATTACCTGACAATACTGCTGTAACAGCTAAATCGTTTTCGTTAATAATTTTACTTATTTCAACCGGTAGTGGTCCGGAGTTACCAATACAAGTTACACATCCATATCCCACTAAATTAAATCCAAGTTTTTCTAAATAAACAGTTAAACCAGATTTGTCATAATAATCAGTTACAACTTTTGATCCAGGAGCTAGGGTGGTTTTGACCCAAGGTTTGCTAGCTAGCCCCTTTTCCACCGCTTTTTTCGCTAATAATCCCGCACCAATCATTACGCTTGGATTAGAAGTGTTAGTACATGAAGTAATTGAAGCGATAACCACTGCGCCATTTGAAATTGCAGTTTCTTGGCCATTCCGATGTAACGTAACCGGTTTCTGATTGGTCTTTTCTGATATATAGCTTGGGAGTACTTTTCCAAAAGATGTTTTTGCATCTGTCAGCCGGACGCGATCTTGCGGTCGCTTTGGTCCGGCAATTGATGGAACTACAGTTGCGAGATCCAACTCCAAGCTCTCCGAAAATCTTGGGGTAAGCGTTGGATCGTGCCAAATTCCTTGACGTTTTGCGTATGCCTCTACCAACGCGAGGTCATTATCGTTTCGGCCAGTCAGTTTTAGGTAGCGAATAGTTTCATCGTCAATTGGGAAAATTGCGCAGGTAGAACCATATTCTGGCGACATATTGCCGATTGTGGCTCGGTTAGCCATCGGTAGCGCAGTTACTCCAGGGCCATAAAATTCGACAAACTTTCCAACCACTCCATGTTTTCGCAACATTTCAGTAATTGTTAAAACTAAGTCTGTTGCAGTTGTACCTAATGGTAGAGAACCATTCAACTTAAATCCAACAACTCTTGGAATTAACATTGAAACAGGTTGTCCAAGCAGAGCTGCTTCGGCTTCGATGCCGCCCACTCCCCATCCCAAGACACCTAAGCCGTTAACCATGGTTGTATGTGAATCAGTTCCTACAACGGTATCTGGATAAGCCCGAATTTCGCCAGCAACTTCTCGCACCATAACAACTCGAGCTAAATATTCAATATTTACCTGGTGAACAATTCCAGTTCCAGGTGGCACAACTTTAAATTCATCAAATGCACTTTGACCCCAACGCAAGAAACGATAACGTTCTTGATTTCGCTCATATTCAATATCAGTATTTTGCGAGAATGAATCTTTTGTACCAAATACATCTGCAATTACTGA
>CAZMNB010000016.1:0-12792 GCA_964567545.1 uncultured Bifidobacterium sp.
ATGAGAGTCGTTGACGTTGTCCGCCAGAAAGCGTTCTACCGCGTTCGACAACTTCCGCGCTATAGCCATCACCATCGAGTGAATCGAGAATATCCATTGCCGATGCAGCCACTAGCGCGTCGTCGATGGTTATTCGTTTCGTTGCTGGAACATCAAAATGCGAATTAATGGTGCCCGATAAAATCGCCGGTTCTTTCTCTTGCGAGAAAATGGCGCTTCGGATGGATTCTCTGGTGAAGGATTGCAGTGGTTGATTTGCGATAAACACTCTCTCAGCATCTAGATATCCACCCAACCGATCACAAATATCATCGGCAGTCAGCGCATCATCACAAACAATTCCGATGAACTCTCCAGACAAAATAGAAATTCCCGATATTTCATCGCGCAATTCTCCAGAAATATTGGGGGCTTGCGCCGTGCCCCAAGTGTGCAAATTTTCAACGCTCAATAATCGAATTACCCGGCGCGCTGCGACGACCGCAGAAGTAATTCGCTGCGCAGATTCAGTCATGATTTGAAGTGGGACCATCAGAAATGAGCTGTATCCGTAGAATGCCAGCAATTGGCCAACTTTCAGATCTCCTTGCGCAACTAGATTTCCACCAGCCCAAATTACGCCCACAATTAAAGTTCCAGGCAAAATAATTTGCATGCCTTCAAGTAGTGAACGCATTTTTGCAGTCCGAACAGCGGCGGTGCGGACTTCTTGGGAAGCGAAACGAAAGCGAGCTAAGAAGGATTCTTCACCACCAATGCCGCGAAGTATTCGCAAACCCGCGACGGTATCTGAGGCCAAGTTGGAAGAACGCGATAATTTCTCACGCTGAATTGATTCTCGACCTTGTAAAGGTTTAATAATTGGTGCGATTAGCAAGCTCATCAATGGCACCCCAATTACGACCATGGCACCAAGTGTCGGCGAAGACCTTAGAAGAAGTATCGACACAAAGAAAAATGAAACCACTGCGCCGATTAACCTAGGTATCAGATCAAATGCACCAGATACTCGTTCAACGTCATTTGAATTAATGGCTGAAACTTCTCCGGTTGAAACCAATCTGGGTAAATCTGCGCCTAAGGAAATTGCTTTATTGCTGATTAATTGTTGCAAGCGAGTAGAACAAGACATCCAATTAGAAATTGCTCGACGATGACGCATGATCCCGGTAAAAGCTTGAGTTCCACCAACTAAAAGCGTTAATAGCACCCATTTCTGTAATGAAGTTTTGTCATCATCTGCGATTGCTTGAATTCCATGTCCGAGGACGCCAGGTAAAATGGCAAGGCTTAATAAATTTGCGACGCCAAAAAATGTTCCGGTTGCAAGAACTCGTTTTTGTCCACGGATAATCCAGAATAGAAATCGTGCAACCGATCCAAGTTCTGGAGTGCCAGGGTTCTTTAAAGGTAAGTGATCAAAGGGCGTGCTATGCATAGGTTTACGAGCCTACTACTAACTTAACCTGAGTCGAGAATTACGTTTTTTTCTCTGCCGATTAGGTATTTTTGCAAGAATGCTAGTTCAATGGCGCTGTGCCAAATTCAGATAAAGTTAAGACAACCAGAATCTGGCTTTCGCTTTGGTCGGTCTACATTATTTGGGGATCTACTTATTATGGAATTGCGCTAGCTATCGAATCAATGCCACCGCTTTTAGCTATGGGCACCAGATTTCTTGCGGCAACCCTAATTCTCATAATTGTGCTCGGTCTAAAAAATGGTTGGCGTTACCTAATAATTCCAAGAAACGAATTTCTAAATTCATCAATTATGGGTGGCACGCTTTTAGGAATTGCAATTGGCTCGGTTGCTCTTGGTGAGCGATATGTTCCGACTGGGATAGCCGCCTTAATTATTTCTGCACTCCCATTTTGGATTGCAATTTTCCGAACATTTGATCATGACCGACCAAGTAATTTGAGTTGGCTCGGCGTAATACTTGGATTTATTGGAGTTGCGTTCCTCTTGAAACCAGGCAGTGTTTCTCCGTTAAATGGCGCGAGCACCGGCGTAATGCTCTTTTGGGCAATGGCAATTATGGTCGGAAATATTGGCTGGTCATTTGGTAGCTACATTGCGCCACGTTTCCCAATGCCTAAGAATCCAATGATTTCCACGATGTATCAAATGCTGACCGGCGGTTTACTGCTGGTAATTCTTGGCGTGGCTTCCGGAGAAGAATTCGCAGAATTCTTTGATGCCACTAGAACATCTTGGGCTGGCTGGAGCTACTTAACATTGGTCGGATCAATTGTTGCTTATAGTTCATATGTTTGGTTAATAAGTAACGCGCCTATTGGGTTGATTTCAACCTATGCATATGTAAATCCAGTTATCGCGATCTCGTTAGGCGCATTGTTCTTGCATGAAAAAATATCTATCTCTTATATATTTGGTGGGGCAATCGTAGTATTAGGAGTTCTGATAGTTGTAACTATTGAGAGTCGGACTGCTTCGCTAAAGAAATAAAATTTTAAAATAAAAAAGGGCCGCTAATTGCGCGGCCCTTTTTAATCTCTTTTAGAGATCGAAATAGAGCTCGAACTCCGCTGGATGTGGGCGCAAGCGCACGTAATCCACTTCAGATTCGCGTTTGAATGCGATCCAAGTATCAATTAAGTCCTTAGTAAATACGCCACCACGAGTTAGGAATTCGTTATCGCGTTCTAGATTATCTAGAACTGCATCAAGTGAACCAGGAACTTGTGGAATTAAGGCGGCCTCGGCTGCATCTAATTCATAAAGATCCTTATCAACTGGCTTTGGTGGCTCGATTTTGTTTTGAATTCCATCCAAACCGGCCATCAACATTGCCGCGAAAGCCAGATATGGATTTGATGACGGATCTGGGCAACGGAATTCGATTCGCTTTGCTTTTGGATTCGATCCAGTAATTGGAATACGGATACAAGCAGAACGGTTTCGTGCTGAGTAAACCAAGTTAACTGGAGCTTCGTACCCAGGTACTAAGCGACGATAAGAGTTAACAGTTGGGTTAGTGAAAGCAAGTAGTGAAGGTGCGTGCTTTAGCAGACCGCCTACGTACCAACGAGCCATATCTGAAAGATCGCCGTAACCTTCGCCCCAGAAAAGTGGCTTACCATCTTTCCAAAGTGATTGGTGCACGTGCATACCAGAACCGTTATCGCCGAAAAGTGGTTTAGGCATAAAGGTTGCGGTCTTGCCACCTTGCCAAGCGGTGTTCTTAATGATGTATTTGAACTTCATTAGATCATCGCCAGCTTGCAAGATGTCGCTGAACCGATAGTTAATTTCCATCTGTCCAGCAGTACCAACTTCGTGGTGTGAACGTTCTACCAATAGTCCAGATTTTCCTAAATTCATCACCATTTGATCGCGAAGGTCGGCATATTGATCTGTTGGTGAAACGGGGAAGTACCCACCCTTAACTCGAGTGCGGTATCCGCGGTTAGGAGTTCCATCTGCATCATTTTCAACGCCGGTATTCCAAGCGCCTTCATAAGAATCTATGTGATGGAATGCTTCATTTATTCCAGTAGAGAATCTAACTGCGTCAAATACATAGAACTCAGCTTCAGGTGCAAAGAACGCAGTGTCCGCAATTCCTGTGGAACGCATGAACTCAACCGCTTTTGCGACGATACCTCTTGGGTCGCGACTGTATGGCGTGTTATCAGTTGGGTTATGAACTGAGAAATTAATAATTAAAGTTTTTTCTTTTCGGAATGGATCGATGAAGGCTGATCCCGGAACTGGCAGCAACTTCATATCCGATTCGTGAATTGCTTGGAAGCCGCGAATTGATGACCCGTCAAACATTAATCCGTCAGTAAAAACCGCTTCATCGAAAGATTCAACCGGTACGTTGAAGTGATGCTGGATTCCTGGTAGATCAATAAATCGGACGTCAACTAACTTCACATCTTCTTTTTTAATGTAAGCAAAAATTTCTGCTGAATTCTTAAACATGATTCTCCTGTTATTCCCGAAGCCATGGTCTGTGGATGCTACGGCGCATCAATGAGCCGTAATTGATGGGGTAAGGCTAATTGGGAAAGGTGAAAAAGCCATAACCTGCTTGTTACGGTTATGTTTCATCGTGGTTGAGGCTATCGGTCCCACCTCGGATAAAGGGGGGATACCGTAACCCTATGAAAGAAACCGCCTCGATTACCCGTAGATTTTTGGCAATCACCTTGGATTGGCTGATGAGTTGGGCAGTCGCTGCTCTAATTTTTCAGAGCTTTCTCGGGCTTGGCCAATGGATTCTGCTGGTTTTCTTCGCTGAAGTTCTACTTCTAACATCAATGCAAGGAGCATCTGCCGGGCAGCGGATTTTAAAAATAAGAGTTGTAACTTGGCCAGATCAAGTATTTGCTAACCCATTCCGAATCTTGCTGCGCACTCTCTTAATCTGTTTAGTTATTCCAGCTCTCATCACTGACATGCAATCTCGCGGATTGCATGATCGCTTTGCTAAAACAGTTGTTGTAAAAGATTAACGCTTCGGCGCTCTCACGTTCTTAGGCATTGGGCCTTTCGGAATTGGAATATTCATACCACCAATTGCTTTCATTCGAGCGCGCAATTCTCGAAGCTGAACAGTAGAAAGTTTCTTTGAAAATTTTTTCATTCGCTTTTGTAATTTGCGGATAGGCACCTGACCTTCACCGTCACCAACAACTAACTCAAATACTGGTACGCCAGGAGCGAATCGCTCTACTTTTCGTTTTTCATCTGCCAACATATGTCGAATCGCATTTGAACCTTCACCAACCAGTACAACTCCGGGTTTCCCGACTGCGCGATGGACCATATCTTGATTCTTCGCAACAGCTACTGCGGGCGTTACGGTCCAGCCTTTTCTAATCGCCATCAATACGGAAGCACCCGCGCCAACCTGGCCTTCAATTGAAGCATAAGCAGCGCTTCCAGCTTGTCGAGTAAAAAAGAAGAATGCAGCTAAGAGCGCTATCGGAAATGTAACAAATCCTAAGTAAACCGGATGGCCGAAAGCTACACCAATTGAAATACCAACTACCCAAACCGGAATGAAAATCGCAATGCAATAAAGCAAAATCAGCGGCTTCTCTTTCTTGGTGATCGCGTATGCATCGCGAATTTCCTTGAAGCGAATCTTTTTCGCCACTGGTGCAGAATCTGCACCTTTTTTCTTTCGATTAAATAGCGCCATGGCGGGAGTTTAACCTTTCTTTTCTGCTTCAATTTGCGCAAGGGTCGGCGCGCTACCGCCTAATCGAGCAGGTGCCCAGCGTTGGCCAATATAACTATCTGGATATTCACCTTGAACTTTTCCCAACATTTGCAAGAGTTGATTTTTCAACTCTAATTCTTTTGCATCCAGATCGGCATCACGCGGAACAAGTATGGGTTCGCCAATTAATACTGTCACTGGAACTTTGGACCTAGAGAAATCTCGCTTAACATTTTTAGTCCAAATTCGCTGACTTCCCCAAATTATTGTGGGCAATATCGGAGCGCCAGATGCCATCGCCAATCTAACGGCGCCGGTTTTCATCTCCTTCAATTCAAAACTTCTCGAAATGGTGGCCTCAGGGAAGATTCCAATAATTTCTCCGGCTTTTAATGCCCGTAGCGCGGCGACAAAAGAAGGGGAACCATTGTTTCTATCTACCGAAATATGTTTCATGCCGCGCATTAATGGCCCAGCAATTTTATGATCAAAAATTTCTTTCTTAGCCATAAATCGCACTAAACGATTGGCCGGCAAGAGTGCAGTGCCAGCGATTGCAAAATCCAAATAACCAATATGGTTCATCGCCAAAATTGCACCACCTTTACGAGGCACATGCGCTACACCTTGGAATTTGAATTGCAGACCAAGATATTTCCAGAGCGATTTAACAATGACAATTACTGGAGGATAAACAAATTCAGCCACGTTACTTTTTTTCCCCGCCGGAAAGTTTAACTCTCTCTTCTAGCGCCTGCCGGTATAACCGTCCAGCACGATAACTTGACCTAACTAAAGGTCCACTCATTACTCCCAAGAAACCAATCTCGGTCGCCATCTGTGAGTGTTCCACAAATTCTGCTGGTTTCACCCATCGCTCTACTGGGTGATGCTTAGCCGAAGGCCGCAAATATTGAGTAATGGTAATCAAGTCGCATCCTGCGCTCCGTAAATCAACCAGCGCTTGGGTAACCTCCGCATAAGTTTCGCCTAAACCTAAAATTAAATTAGATTTGGTTATCAATCCAAAATCTCGGGCTTGCGAAATAACATTTAACGATCTTTCGTATGTGAAGGCCGGTCTAATTTGCTTGAAAATACGGGGCACAGTTTCTACGTTGTGAGCAAAAACTTCTGGTCGAGTTTCAAACACTTGATTTAATAAATCAGCTTTAGCGCTGAAATCTGGTGCCAACATTTCAACGCCGCATCCTGGAACCATTTCATGAACTTGCTTTATGGTTTCGGCATATAACCAAGCGCCTTCATCTGGTAAGTCATCGCGAGCGACGCCCGTGATGGTGGCGTAAGCGAGCCCCATGGTTTTAATTGATTCGGCAACTCGGCGTGGTTCGTCTCGATCTAGCGGTTCTGGTTTTCCGGTATCGATATTGCAGAAGTCGCACCTTCTGGTGCAGGCTTCGCCGCCAATTAAAAAAGTTGCTTCCTTATCCTCCCAACATTCAAAAATGTTTGGACAAGCTGCTTCTTGACAAACCGTATGTAACCCTTCGCGGGCAACCAGTGACCGTAATTGGGTGTACTCCGGACCCATGATGGCGCGCGTTTTAATCCAATCCGGTTTTCGCTCAATCGGAACTGCAGCGTTTCGCGCTTCAATGCGAAGTAGCTTTCGACCTTCTGGAGCGATCGTCATTGCGCGACCTTATCTAGAGCTGCCGAGATATTTCGAATTAAGGATTCCAAAATCTCGTCGATAGCGATCTCTCGCCCTAATTCGACGCTTAAGGAAGTAACCTCAGCGTCTGGTATTCCGCACGGAACGATGCGACTAAACCAACTTAAATCCGGATTAACATTTAGCGCAAAGCCATGCATGGTCACTCCTTTTGCAACCCGAATTCCGATTGCGGCAAGTTTCCGATCGCCCCTTGCATCACGAACCCAAACTCCACTCCGCTCGCAATAACGTTCGGCATTGACGCCAAATTCTTGACAAACTTTTATTAGCCCTTCTTCAATCTCTCGTACAAATCCGACCACGTCATTTCCGTTTTTTAACTTAACGATTGGATATCCAACTATCTGTCCCGGGCCATGCCAAGTAATTTTCCCACCGCGGTCGACATTGATTACCGGCGTGCCATCGATAGGGCGATCTGAATCTGCAGTTCGTCGACCCGCAGTGAATACCGGTGGATGCTCAAGAAGTAAGAGGGTATTAGGGGTCGTACCGGCAACAACTGCGCTTTGCACCTCACGTTGGAGTTGCCAAGCCGCTTCATATTGAACCAGACCAAGATTACGGATAGAGATAGTCTCGGTACGGAGGGCGGACATGCCCCAAGCCTAACTATCTTCTGCGATAAGGGCACCTGACAGGTAAGATTTCGCACCGTTGCAGTTGGCAAATAATCAATGAAATAGCGCTGATCTTGCGCGGGTACCGAGAGGCTGATTTATATGAAACGCCGTTCAATAAAGGGTCGGAAACCGCTTTGGATAGCGATTATTGCAATCGTGGCCTGGCTAGGAATAAGCAGCGTAGCGGGACCAACTTTTGGCAAACTTTCAACAGTTCAGGAAAACGACAACTCCGGCTTTCTTCCAGATAATGCTGAATCAACTAAGACTGCAAAAGTAACCGTCAAATTTGCCGATTCCGCTAACGATCAACTTCCAACTCTGCTGTTATTCCTTGGCGAAGTGGACGTTACAAAATTAGGCGCAATAAACCAGTACCTGGCGACGCTACCGAATAAGAAGATCCCCGGTACTGAGATTTCATTATCGGAATACATAATTCCAGGATCACCATTAGTCGCATTCCCGTCGCAAGATGGAAAAGCTGCGCTCGCTAACATCCCGCTAAATTCAAAAGTAGCAACGGAAAATATCGATGACAAACCAGCGCTACCTAAAATTATTAAATTCATTCGCACCGATCTAACTGCAAATTTTGAAAAATTAGGAGTCGCCACAAACGTAACTGGCTTTGGCGGAATTCTCGCTGATCTTTTTGGCGCTTTTGGATCAATTGACTCGTCACTGTTGCTAACTACCTTAGGAGTGGTTTCCATAATTTTAATTGTGGTTTACCGTTCGCCATTTCTTTGGCTACTCCCATTATTTAGCGCCGTGACTGCGCTTTCATTAGCTGGCACCATAATTTTTTATTTAGCGAAAGCAAATGTAATTGATTTAAATGGCCAATCTCAAGGAATTCTATCGGTTCTGGTTCTAGGTGCAGCAACTGACTACGCGCTCCTTTTGATTTCTAGATATCGCGAAGAGCTACACCATCACGATTCCCGTTTTGAATCCATGAAGATCGCACTTCGTGGTGTAGTCGAACCTATCGTTGCCTCCGGAAGTACGGTAATTGCTGGACTACTCGTACTTTTATTAAGCGACCTCTCGAGCAACCGCGGACTGGGACCAGTCGGAGCGATTGGCATCGCGTCATCAATGGTTACCGTTCTGACATTCCTGCCAGCCCTATTAGTAGTTTTTGGGCGCTGGATATTTTGGCCAAAAGTTCCTCGTTTTGATGACGTTAACGAACAACTAACTGGTATCTGGTCAAAGATCGGCAGCTCGGTAGAGCGCCACCCAAAACGTACTTGGATTTCAACTGCAATTCTTCTAGTAATTCTTGCCGGGTTC
Organism: uncultured Bifidobacterium sp.; assembly: GCA_964567545.1. GTDB lineage: Bacteria > Actinomycetota > Actinomycetes > Nanopelagicales > Nanopelagicaceae > UBA7398. Next base: position 8,828 of record CAZMNB010000016.1, read on the forward strand.
TCCTTCACCCTTGATGCAAAAGGGTTATCAACTACCCAAGCTTTTTCTGGACATCCAGATTCAGTAATCGGACAAGAGAAACTACTGGAACATTTCCCTGGCGGCGAAGGTTCTCCAGTTCAGATCGTAGTTAAGGAGAGAGATGTTGCGGCTGTCACTAGCGCACTAAAGAGCAATAAAAAGATTTCATTTGTCAGCCCACAACTTACTGGTCCAGTAATTCCCGGCGCACCAGCGCCAACAACCAAAGTTGTTGATGGCTTAGTACTATTAAATGCAACGCTAGCCGTAACTGCAGACTCAGTAGCGGCTCGCAATTCAATTCCAGTAATTCGCGATGCAGTTCATGCGATTGATCCAGAAATTTTAGTTGGTGGTGGCACAGCAGTTCAATATGATACCGATGTCGCTTCTCGCCACGACAATAAATTAATCATTCCAGTCGTGCTTCTGATTATTGCTTTGATTCTCGGATTGCTGCTACGGAGTATTTTTGCAGCGCTCTTGTTACTCGTAACAGTAATTTTATCTTTCATGGCAACGCTGGGAGTTTGTCAATTAGTATTCATGCATATTTTCCATTTTCCTGGCGCTGATACTTCATTCCCACTCTTTGCATTTATTTTCTTAGTTGCACTCGGTATTGATTACAACATTTTCTTGATGACACGAGTTCGCGAAGAATCTCAGAAAATTGGGACGCGAAACGGTGTTATTAAGGGTTTAACTGTCACCGGTGGCGTTATCACTTCAGCAGGTGTTGTTTTAGCTGCAACTTTTGCGGTGCTTGGCGTGCTTCCGCTTGTTTTCCTAGCCGAGCTTGGTTTCGCGGTTGCCTTTGGCGTATTACTCGATACTACGATCGTGCGATCGCTTTTAGTGCCGGCATTAGTTCATTCGATTGGTCCAAAAATTTGGTGGCCGTCAAAACTGCAACATGAAAAACTCGATTAACTAACAATCCTTTAAACAATTGGATGAAAAGTTCTGAGATAAATGTTGTCGTAATCGGTGCTGGGCTGGCTGGAATTACGGCCGCTCGAGTATTACAAGCTGGCGGCGCAAATGTGACCGTATTGGAATCATCAGATCGAGTCGGTGGTCGTATGGCAACTGACCTAGTAGATGGATATCGGTGCGATCGCGGTTTCCAAGTTATCAACCCAAAGTATCCAGAGGTAGTTAAATCAAGGCTACTTTCAACATTGGATTTTCGTTACTTGCCAAAGCTTATCGAGGTGATAATTGATGGCCAAGTGTTAACCGCTGGGGCGACCATAAAAACTTTTCTAAATCCAAAACTGGGATCAAAAGCAGAGAAAATCGCGTTACTGAAGTATTTAAATTCAAGCAACGAAATTTCATGTGAAGCTGCAGCTATTTCTGCCGGGTTGGGTGATCTATACCAAAAAATTATAAAACCTTTCTTAACCGGTGTTTTTTTAGCTTCACCAGAGTTAATTTCAAATGAATTGGCAAAGGTGCTAATTAAATATTTTATTATTGGCAATCCTGGGATTCCAGCTTTAGGTGTTGGTGAATTTCCCAAAAAACTCGCAAGCGAGCTCCATGATCTACAACTAGGCGTTTTAGTCAATGAAATCGGGGATGGTGTAGTAATGACTAGCCACGGAAAAATTACTGCAGATGTCATTGTGGTTGCGACCGATCCAACAACTTCAGCTCAACTATTGCAACAGAGCGATGTTCCAATTATGAATTCCGCAACGACTTGGTATCACACCCTTGATGACGATGGTGCATTTAGCGCGAAGTTAAGAATCGATGGTAGTGGCCAAGGCCCCGTAATTAATTCAATTGCCATTTCGAATATTTCGCCAAATTACGCACCTGTTGGTAAGACTTTGATTTCTTCTACATCTATCGCATCTGCATCGGAGTCAGAGATTAGACGCCATTTAAGTTCAATCTGGAAACGGTCAACAAAGGATTGGGAATTGGTGAGCAAGTATCAAATTAAGCAATCACTTCCGCTTCATGGTGTCACTAAGCCAATTGAATCTGCAATAGAGGTTAAGCCCAATCTATTTGTAATTGGTGATCATAGACAGACACCTTCTCAGCAAGGAGCTATGAACTCAGGTCGGAGAGCAGCTCAAAAAATATTAAAATTCAATTAATTAACCAAAGCCTCAAGTGCAGTAGTTAAGTGTGGGTATTCAAAATTAAAACCTGCCTCTAAAAGTTTTTCGGGAAGTATTCGTTTTGACCCAAGGACTTCAGTTGAAAATCCACCTATTGCTAGCTTTAGCGCAAACGCTGGAGCCGGAAAGAGTGCGGGACGGTGCAATGCGCGAGCCAGTGCCGCGGTAAATTCTTGATTTGTCGCTGGATTTGGTGAAGTTAGATTAACTGGCCCTTCGATTTTATTCTCCAATAAAAACCTAATTGCTCGCAATTGGTCGTGCAGAGTAATCCAAGACCACCACTGCTTACCTGTTCCTAATTTTCCGCCTAACCCAAATCGAAAGAGCGGCAACATTTTTCCAAGCGCCCCGCCGGTCGGATCTAAAACTAAACCAGTTCGAATTTTTACTGTCCGTACATCGCCGGCAAGGTCTGCCGCAGCTTCCCACTCTCTACATACTGCAGCCAGAAAATCATCGCCACCGCGATCAGTTTCAGTTACCGCTCGACTACCGGTTTCGCCATACCAACCGATCGCGCTGGCTGAGATAAATACATCAGGTTTTAAAGTTGCTACCGCGCTTGCAATTGCGGTGGTTCCAAGTAATCGAGAGTTCAATATTTTGGCGCGATATTTTGAGCTCCACCGTTTATCGCTTACACCTGCGCCAGCTAAATGAATAATGGCATCAACGCCTTCAAGTGGCGCTAAATCAACAGTTCCATTCTCTGGATCCCAACTTACTTCGTCAGGGGATACCACGGCGCGTCGCACTAATTTTTGGACTGTATGGCCTTCAGATTTCAACAACCCACTTAACGCAGTGCCGATTAATCCGGAAGCGCCAGTTATTGCGATTCGTTGCGGAGGACGCACTAAAGCCCTAGATCAGATTCAAAACGACCGTCTTCTAGTCGTTCTTTCAACGTGGTTAAAAATCGTGCCGCATCAGCCCCATCAACAATTCGGTGATCATATGAAAGCGCTAAATAAACCATGGAACGAATTGCAATAGTTTCGCCGCCATCCTCACTCTTTACCACCATAGGGCGTTTTACAACCGCGCCAATTCCTAAGATTGCAACTTGTGGTTGATTGATGATTGGCGTATCAAATAGTGCGCCACGACTTCCAGTATTTGTTATTGTGAAAGTACCGCCACCTAACTCTTCCGGCGTAATTTTGCTATCGCGAGTGCGGGCCGCAACATCAGCAATCTTTCGCGCGATGCCACCCATATTCAAATCGCCAGCATCTCGAATTACTGGGACTAATAATCCGCGCTCAGTATCGACTGCAATTCCTAGATGTTCAGCGCCGTGATAAGTGACAACATCACCATCGAGGGATGAGTTAACTACCGGATGTTGTTTTAGCGCTTCACATACTGAAACCGTGAAAAATGGCAAGAAACTTAACTTAACTCCTTCTCGTGCTTCAAAATTTGCTTTCGATCGATCGCGTAATCGCGCAATCTTTGTAATATCCACTTCAACCACCGTGGTTAATTGCGCGCTCACTTGTAACGACTCGACCATGCGCGCTGCAATAACTTTACGTAAGCGCGACATCTTTGCGCTGGTGCCACGAAGTGGTGAAACCGCTACCGGGGCAGCGCTTCGTGGAGCCGCTGGTGCTGTTGCAGCCGGGGCAGTTGCTACTGATGCTGCAGCTGGACGTGGCGCCGCCGCTATAACATCTTCTTTCCTGATTCGGCCGCCAACTCCAGTTCCTTTTACTTTAGAAAGGTCAACCCCATTTTCAGATGCAAATTTTCTAACAATTGGCGTTATATAAGTATCCTCGGCAGGCGCAG
>CAZMNB010000016.1:12892-23903 GCA_964567545.1 uncultured Bifidobacterium sp.
TACGGGCGCTGCAACTACGGGCGCTGCAACTACGGGCGCTGCAACTACGGGCGCTACAACTACGGGCGCTACTACAGCTGGAGCGAGCGTTGGCGCGCTGCTTAAAGATCCAATCAAAGCTAATCGAGCACCGACTGGGACGGTTGTATCTACGGCAACGTCAATTGCAAGAATTATTCCAGCAACTGGTGATGGAATTTCAGTATCAACTTTGTCAGTTGAAACTTCTAACAACGCTTCATCAATTGCAACGCTATCGCCAACTTTCTTTAACCAACGAGTAACGGTTCCCTCTGAAACTGATTCACCTAAAGCCGGCATCGAAACCACAGTGCCCGCGCTACCTGTTGCACCTACTGGCGCTGCAACAACTGGCGCTGCAACAACTGGCGCTGCAACAACTGGCGCTGGAACAACTGGCGCTGGAACAACTGGCGCTGGAACAACTGGCGCTGCAACCACGCTACCGCCTTCGCCGATTACGGCGAGCTCTGCGCCAACTGCAACCGTTGTATCTACTTGAACCAATATTTTTTCTAAAGTTCCAGCAGCCGGTGATGGAATTTCAGTATCAACTTTGTCGGTAGAAACTTCTAATAGCGGCTCATCTAGCGCGACTTGATCGCCTTCTTTTTTTAACCAACGAGTAACAGTGCCTTCACTAACGCTCTCGCCTAGTGCGGGCATCCTTACTGAAAAACTCATCTGGTTGCTCCTTTAGAAGCTCGGTCCGAATACCCGAAGGCGGTAATTCTATCCATGGGCGTGTAAGGGTTTGCCAGCGAGCGCTAAATGGGCTTCGCCCATTGCTTCGGAAAGGGTTGGGTGAGCGTGAATTAGATTTGCTACATCAGATGCTTGAGCTTCCCAGTTGTAAATCAATTGTGCTTCTGCAATCAATTCGCCAACTCGTGCGCCAACCATATGAATTCCTAGCACTGGGCCATTTTTTGCTGCGACTAATTTTACTGATCCGGCGGTTTTTAAAATTTGGGCTTTACCATTTCCAGCTAGATCGTAATTTAATTCAACAACTTCATGTCCAGCTGCTTTAGCTTGTGCAGTAGTTAGGCCAACTGATGCAACTTCGGGTTCAGAGTAGGTAACTCGTGGGACTCCGTTGTAATTGATAGGTCGCGGATTTAGCCCGGCAATCTCTTCGGCAACCAATATTCCTTCAGCAAAACCAACATGTGCTAATTGTAAAGTTGGAATTAAATCGCCAACCGCCCAAACATTTGGAACGCTCGTGCGGCATTTCTCATCAACGATTACATAACCGCGGTCCATCTTGATGCCTTGCTCTTGGTAACCAATATTTTCAGAAACCGGACCACGACCAACCGCTACTAATAGAATCTCGGCAGTAAAAGTCTTTCCATCTTCAAGAGTGATTTCAACGCCATTTTTATTTTTAGCCACAGCTTTAAATTTATTGCCAACCTCAAAATTTATTCCGCGCTTACGGAAAGCTCGTTCTAGTTGCTTGCTTGAAGATTCATCTTCGAGCGCAATTAAGCGAGGGAGACCTTCGATGATCGTTACTTCAGCACCGAATGATTTCCAAACTGATGCGAATTCACATCCGATTACGCCGCCGCCGAGAACAATTACACTTTTCGGAACCCGATCAAGATTTATAGCTTGCTCGCTAGTGATAATTGTGGTGCCATCAATCTCTAGGCCAGGCAGAGTTTTTGGATAAGAACCAGTCGCCAGAATTACATTCTTACCAATATATTTTTCGCCGTTAACTTCAACGGTATTTGCCGCAACTAATTTTCCGTGACCTTCAACAAAAGTGACATTTCTAGACTTAACCAAACCCTGTAGGCCCTTATGTAGTCGAGCTACAACTCCATCTTTATATGCATTAACCGCCAACATATCCATCGAAATGAATTCAGCTTTAACACCGAAATCACCAGCATGTTTTGCGCTTTCGGCAATTTCGCCAGCGTGGAGTAACGCTTTAGTTGGGATGCAACCGCGGTGTAAGCAGGTGCCACCTAGTTTGCCTTCTTCAATTAGGGCTACTGACAGTCCAAGTTGTGAGCCTCGTAAAGCTGCTGCGTAACCGCCGCTGCCGCCACCAAGAATTACTAAATCAAACTCAGCCACAAGTAGATCCCTCTCTCGTTAATCGATTCAAGTCTTATCTTGCCAGTTTTGGAAGCAGAGTTATAACTCGGATTTACTCTCAGCAAAGGCAACTAGTGAGCGAAGTGACACGCCAGTGCCGCCAACCGGGGTGTATCCATGGGCTTTCGCGTCGTTATACGCCGGTCCCGCAATATCTAGATGCAGCCAAGGCAAATCTGCGGAAACGAATTCTTTCAAAAACAATCCGGCAACTAGCATGCCACCCATTCGATCACCAATATTTGCAATATCGGCAACTGGTGAATCCAGCGATGCGCGCAACTCTTCTGGAAGTGGCATCGGCCAAAATTGCTCGCCAGATTTTTCGGCAGCTGCTAAGAAATCTTCACGGAGTGAATCGTTATTTGTCATTGCTGCACTTGTGCGAGTGCCAAGTGCGACTACTTGCGCTCCCGTAAGGGTGGCGACATCAATAATTCCATCTAACCCGCCAGCTTTTGCGCCAACTTCAGCAGCTTTCATAAGCGCATCGGCTAATACAAGTCGACCCTCAGCATCTGGATTTAAAACTTCAACAGTTTTCCCGCCGTAAATAGTGATTATGTCGCTTGGCCGGGTCGCTTTATCACTAACCATATTTTCAGCTAACGGCGCCCAGGCATCGATGGCAATAGGTAGTTTCAATTGTGCGATCGAAATTGCAGCTGCGATTACCGCGGCCGCACCGCTCATATCGGATTTCATCGCTTCCATACCTTGGGCGGGCTTAAGCGCCAAACCACCGGTATCAAAAGTTATGCCCTTGCCGACAAATGCGTATCGCTTAATTTTCTTTTTGCTACTGCTCTTTGGTAGATAAGAAACGTGTAGCAATCTTGGTGGGTTTGCTGAACCTTGACCAACCCCAATTATCCCGCCAAAACCTTGCGCTTTAAGTTGAGCATCGGTAAAAATTTCAACTTTAACTCCCGCAGCTATCCCAATTTTCTTAAACCGCGCACAGAAAGATTCCGGAGTTAAATGGCTGGGCGGCGTATTGATTAAATCGCGAACAATATGGGTGTTCTCCGCGATTACGCTAGCGCGCTTAATTGCTCTTTTAGATTCGACGCTATTTGATGATTTTGTAAAAATGGTTACTGAGGCGAGGACCGCCTTACGATCTGATTTAGAGGTTCCACGGAATTCATCAAATGCATATGCGCCAAGCAGAGCACCTTCAGCGATCGCAGCCAATTCGCTTTTTGAAGCGTGCGGTAGCGCAAAAGTCGCACTCTTTGCACCTGCTAAGGATCGCGCCGCAGCGCCAGCCGCTCTTCGCAGCGACTCTGGCTGGTAGCTTGAAGCAATTTCACCCAAGCCAGTAAGAACTAGTAATTTGTAAGTTGCGCCAGGCAATTTAATAACTTCATCCGCAACACCAGTAGCGCCCATATCTTCTAAGGCCGGCAAAAGTTCGCTGATATCTAATTTGATATCGCCTGATTCGATTGTCAATTTCTTGCTCTTGGAATTGCGCGCAAGTCCAACCACCAAAATATCGGTTACGACCTTATTTTCAGTGAGTTGAATTGTGGTCATGAAACGCCTCTCGCCAAGATTCGGAAAACTATCCCTACGAGCGGTAGGTTATTGGAATGAGCCGGTATTCGCCATTACATCAACGACATTTAGCGTTAAATGCAAAATTGGCGGATTTTGGCGGCTGGGATATGCCAATTGAATATCCTGCAACAAGTGGTGGTGGCGTAATTGCGGAACATACTGCGGTTCGAGAGCGAGTCGGTATTTTTGACGTCTCGCATCTTGGGAAAGCGGAAATTGTTGGAGATGGCGCGTTAGAATTTTTAAACGATTTGATTACCAACGATTTAACTAAAATTTCAGATGCGCAGGCGCAATACACAATGCTCTGCGATGATAAATCAGGTGGCGTAATTGACGATTTGATTGTTTATCGCAAGTCTGCCAATAATCTTTTTTTGATTCCAAACGCTTCTAATACAACCGCAGTGGTTGCCGCAATCTCTGCAGTTGCCCCTGCTGGAATATCAGTGCGAAATTTGCATGGCGATTTTGGCGTAATTGCGATTCAAGGTCCAAAAGCAAAAGCGGTGTTAGAAAATTTGGGTGTCAAAATAGAATTGGAGTACATGGCATTTTCAGAAATTTCAATTTCGGGAATACCAACAATTATCTGTCGGACTGGTTACACCGGCGAACATGGATACGAACTTTTGCCGGCATGGAAAGATGCTGAAAAAATTTGGGATCTATTAGCTGCGGGAATAAAGAAATTTGACGGCAGAGTTTGCGGACTAGGTGCCAGAGACACGCTTCGAACTGAGATGGGCTACCCATTACACGGACATGAACTTTCGCTTGAGATTACACCAATGCAAGCAAATGCGAGTTGGGCGATTGGTTGGAAGAAGCCAAAATTCTGGGGGAAAACCGTTGCCGATAATGAGAAATTAAATGGCGCAGCTAGAGTTCTTAAAGGATTGAAATCGTTAGATCGGGGCATTCCGCGCGGTGGCATGCAGGTAAAACTTGGTAATGAAATCGTTGGCGAGATAACTAGCGGTACCTTTTCGCCATCGTTGCGTGGGGGAATAGCGCTAGCTTTGCTTAATCCGAAACTTGCAATTGGCGATACCGTAACCATTGATGTGCGCGGGCGTGAAAGTAGCGCAGTAGTTACAAAGCCACCTTTTCTACCCTCGCACGTGAAATAGGATTTAGTTTTAGGTTGGCTCGGCGAAGTGAGCCAAGCACAGGTTTTGCACTTACCACGATAAGCGCGCTTGTAAAAATTGCTCTCGGAATATCCCAGGCCATCGCGGTAGCAAAGTGAAATATCAAGAATCTCTTTAGGTTTTCAAATACCGCAGCGCCTGGAATAAATGAAAGTTGCGAATCGCTACCGGTCACCCAAGGCCAAAGTTGCAGGTCCATCGCTGCTCCAAAAAATTCAGCAGCGATAATTGCATAAATTACTAGTAGGAAAATTTCCGGTTTACCGCGGAATCGTTTCGGTAAAATACCCGTACCTGCGCCAATCCATGCCGCTGCCATCATTTGAAATGGTAGCCATGGCCCGATGCCGCCAGTAAGAAAAGCGGATAAACCTAGCGAAAGCGCACCAAGTGTAAAACCAAAGCGGGCCCCAAATACTCGGGCAGCTAAAATTATTAGAAACCAAATCGGTTCAACACCGATAGCGCCAGCGCCGATCAACCTAAGCGCTGCGACCAGCGCAGTTAGTACGCCAAGCAATGCAACCGATTTGCTATCCAAGATACCGCGATTAATTTCTATCGCAACCAAAGCAATTGCGGCGAAGGCGATTAGAACAGAAAACCATTTTGCGCTTGTCGGATTTAAAAAAGTTTGTGAAATACCCGATATTTTTTCGCTCGGAATATAAAGTGGCCACGAAAAAGCGATGGCTCCGAAAAAAGTTGCGAGCAAAAGCAACGGCAAGCGCACCTTCATTTGGTGTTCCGATCGAGTGCAGCAACTATTTCTGCAACCGTTAACCAACCGGTGGGAGCAAAAACTTTTGCAACTTGTGGCGCAAATGCGGGGGAGGAAGTTAAAACTTCACGAGTTGGGCCATTTGCCACAATTTCGCCATCGGCTAAAAAGATTACTCGCTCAGCTACTTCAGCGACAAGTTCTACATCGTGGGTTGCAATTACTACGCTCTTACTCTCTTTTGAATCCATCACCAGGGTTTGCAAAATTTTTACTAATTTACTTTTTGCTACATAATCCAAACCACGTGTGGGCTCGTCGAGAATTACTAAATCTGGATTAGCTGAAAGTATGACGCTTAAGGCTAGCCCCAGTCGTTGCCCTTCGGATAAATCGCGAGGGTGAGCGCTTAAATTAGGAATCTCCATTAAGTTTTCGTAAATAGCTTGGGTGGTGCCAATCGATACGGCGTTATCTTTGTCGGCCAATTCGCACTCTTCGTGCACGCTCTGCCCGTAGAGCAAATCACCGGGTTCTTGCGGAACAAATCCAACTTTTCTAATCAATTCTTTACCACTTAATTGTTCTGGATTCGCACCACCAATTCTTACGGTTCCCGAAATTAAGGGACTCGCTGCCACTGCGCTCTTTAGTAGTGAAGATTTGCCAGCCCCATTCCTGCCCATCAGTGCAACAACTTCACCCTTTTTTATTTCAAAAGTAATATTTGTTAGCGCGACATTCTCGCCATATTTTACCGAGACTTTTTGCATCGAGAGCAGCACTTCATTTGAATTGATTGGCGATTGTTCGGGGAGAGATAAATTTTCTAAAACATGCTTAATCGACTCAGTTCTTCTTCGAATATCCCTTACTGAAAGTGAGATATCGGGAAGTTTCAAAGCTTTAGAAAGATTTACAATCGGTGGCGCAATCGGGGAATGCGCGAGAATTTCGGCAGGAGTTCCGATTAACACTTCGCCGCCATCGCCAATTCGCATGATTCGATCGGCGAATTGAATTACCCGCTCTAGTCGATGTTCGGCCAAGATAACGGTTAGGCCCAAATCATGAACCAACCTATGCAATATCGAAAGCACCTCTTCCGCGGCTATTGGATCTAGCGCGCTGGTTGGTTCATCTAATAAAAGGACTTTCGGGTTTAATACAAGGGCGGCACCGATTGCAACGCGTTGTTGTTCGCCGCCGCTCAAAGTTGCTATTTCGCGATTGCGTAATGGAGCTAAGCTCAATAAATCAAGAACTTCTTCCACGCGTTTACGCATTACATCGGGAGCAATCCCCATTGTCTCTAATCCGAATGCTATTTCTTCTTCAACGATGTCAGTTACAAAACCGTTTATTGGATTCTGCCCAACAATTCCAATCACATCCGCAAGTTGCCCAGGTTTTAGGGCTCTGGTTGAACGCCCTGCCACCGTTATTTCACCGGTAAGAATGCCACCTGTGTGATGCGGCACCAAGCCATTTATCAATTTGATTAATGAACTTTTCCCAGCTCCAGTATGCCCAATCACTAGTACTAATTCGCCTTCAAAAACTTCAAAATTTAATTCTTCTAAAATGGTGCGCTGCGCATTTGGATAAATTAACGAAACATCTTTGAATGAGATCATCGTGATACCAACAGAATCGGTAACGCGACAATCAATAATGTTGCAACCAATAGCGCGGGAGCGCCAAAGTGCGTTGCTAGTAGTGGGGAGAGCAAGAGTAGATAGAGAGCGCTAGTTGTAATTACTAAATCAACTAACTGAATTTTTTGCGCTCGATATTTTGTGGTTTTTCCGTGGTAGCCATACCCACGCGATTCCATGGCGGTAGCTAAATCAAGCGCTCGTTCTAAACTCTCTTCTAGAAGCGGGAGCGCTATGCCGCGCCAAGATTTTAAACCGCGAATATCTTGACCTCGTAATCGTTTTGCACTTTGAATGCGAGAAACACTTTTTACAGTCTGCGGTAAAACTGAGGTAGCAACACTTAGCGTCACTCCCAATTTGAATATCGCTCTCGGCAGCGATCGGATTAGCCGATGAGGGCTTGCTAACGAACTTGCGCCACCAAATAGCAAAATTACGGAGGCAATTATTAGTACCTCATGTAACGCCGTGGTTAATCGTTGAGAGGTAACCGCACCGCCAATTCGAATTCCTACCATCCAACTTGGCAATGGAAATTCAGGAATTCTAAAGATTACCGTGCCAGGCATGGGCACACCAATAAGCAGCGCGATTCCCATTCGGATTAAGACTATAAAAAAAGCTAATTTTACCGAGAGTAAAAAAGTTCTACTCCAGTAGTTATTACTTTTCAATTTCGAAACTACAAGAGCCAGAGCGCATGCCACTGCGGCAGCTATGAGCGCGCTATCGGTTTTAATCACAAAAACCGCCAACGTTAAAACCCAGAGCCACCAAATCAGTGGATGCAGAACCTGCATTATTTCTTGCGTTTACGGATAATTATGAAAATAGATATGGCAAGGGCGATTGCTAACCCAATGGCAAGGATTTCGCTCTTATCGAAAGCTCCATCTAGATCTCGTTCATTACTTTCCGATGCTGTTTTACCAACTTCGTCATCAGTATTCGTCGCGATTAATGGCTCGGCAACCGGAATATCAATTTCTACACCACATTCAGTTGCGGGGTACCCACCAATGCCACAGATCAGGCCGGATTTATCGGCTCGAACTTTTGCAACCGATTGCAAAACTGCTAGGCCATTAGATTTTGCTGGAACTACCGCGCAATCTGTGATTACCTCATTTGGATTTTCTCCGGTTGGTGCGATTTCGGCAGTACCAAAATCAACCACAATGCCAACTCGGATTTTTCCAGATACCTCTGAAGTACCACCGCATAGATCAGCAAAATTAGGTGGCGCCATTGGTTCGGTTGCTGGAATGTCATTGCTACTTGCTGTGAAAGTCCAACCTTCTACATCGCCATCTTTTAGAGTCGTAGTCGGACCAGTCGTCGCTGCACTCCAAGTTGTTGCTCCGGCAGCGGCTTGGAAATAACCCCAGTAGCGGTAACCTTTATCGGCATTAGCGCTTTGTGGAATAGAAATTAAGAGTGCAACAATTGCGAATCCAGTGATTTTCGAAAATGATTTCTTAGCAAACATTGTGATCTCTCCATTAATTATGGGAGCCTCACGGAAGCGAAAAGTTTTAACAATTCCGCCCCGCAAACCTCGACGGGTGGTAGCTATGTTCGAAACCAGGTAATCCGACTTAGCGAAATTATCGCTTCACGGTTGCGGGTCAGCGTCGGATTTTCACCGACTTCCCCTGACGATTCGAACTATTAAGTTGTGGTCGTAGGCAACCATATTGGGCCGGCTTTCGCAACGAAGACTCGCGAATTGATTCATTTCCGCATAGGCTCTGAAAATGGAACATAGAAAACTTGGTAACTCTGGGCTATATATCTCCGAAATATCGTATGGAAACTGGATCACACACGGCTCTCAGGTGGAGCAAGATGCAGCGATCAAATGTGTGCGAGCTGCTTTCGATGTTGGCATTACAACATTTGATACCGCAGATGTTTATGCCGCAACCAAAGCGGAAACTGTTTTGGGTAAAGCTCTCAAAGGGGTGCGTCGAGAATCTTACGAACTCTTTACCAAGGTTTACTGGCCAACTGGACCAGGAAAAAATGATCGTGGGTTGTCAAGAAAACATATTATGGAATCTTGCAATGCATCGTTAAAGCGGTTGAATACGGATCACATCGATTTATACCAAGCACATCGTTTCGATTTTGAGACTCCGCTGGAAGAAACGCTAGGCGCCTTTGATGATTTAATCCGCCAAGGAAAAGTTAGCTACATTGGTTTCTCAGAATGGAACGCAGCTCAAATTACGGCAGCGCTAAAAATCCAAGATGCCCGCGGCTACAACCGATTTATTTCTAGCCAACCGCAATACTCGGCACTTTGGCGAGTAATTGAAGCGGAAGTAGATCCGCTCTGCGTTAAAGCGGGAATCGGTCAGATAGTTTGGTCGCCAATGGCGCAAGGTGCGCTAAGCGGAAAATATTTACCAGGCAAGAAACCGCCAGCGAGATCACGCGCAACCGATAAGAAGAGCGGCGCTAACATGATCAAGCGATGGATGCGCGATGATGTACTTACGGCAGTACAGAATTTAGCGCCAATCGCAAAGACGGTAGATCTCTCGCTAGCGCAATTAGCAATCGCATGGGTACTTCAAAACCAGAATGTATCCAGCGCAATTGTTGGTGCGACTAAACCTTCGCAAATTAGAGAAAATGTTAAAGCTAGCGGCGTTAAATTAGATGGCGAAACTATGAAGCAGATTGATGCCGTACTTGGCACCTTGCCAGAACGAGATCCAGCTCAAACTATCAGCCCTAATCCAAGGGCTTAATTACTTAATTAAAACTTTTCGCCACGTTTAACTTGAGGTGATGGCGCGCGTAATCTTCTAATTTGAGTTGAACGTAACCAGCCATACATTCCGATTCCTTTTGTGGTTTCGTTTGGAAATCGGGTGGCAACTTCCTTCTTTAATTTACGGCTCAGAATGAATCCGTCAACGATAGAAAAAAGCAGGCACGAATACATCAGAATGATTGCAAAAAATTGAATGTAAGCAATTGGGATAACGGTAAGAATTAACACCAACATTACAATTGGCAAGAAGTACTCACCAATCGATCTCCGAGAATCTACATAATTTCTCACAAATCGTTTTACTTGGCCACGATCCCTTGGTGGCATAGCGCTCTCTTCACCGCGCATGTAAGCCGCGCGAGTTTGTACCCGATGTTTTCGTAATTGCTCTCGTTGCAATTTCTTGCCTTCACGAGTGGAAGCTGGCGCTAAGCGATTTGAAACATTTGCTTGTTCAGCAACTTTGCGAGCGCGGGGCAAGATGTCTTGTTCGTAAAGTGTTTCGCGCTCCAGAGCGGCTGAAAACTCTTCCAGCAAGCGTTGTAAATCAGAGCCGGCTTCCAGTTTGGTTTTTTCAAAAAGGGTTTGCGCTTGTGCGAGTAGTGCTTGTGCGCGCCCAATTTCGCCTTCGTAGCCATAGCCCCAAATGAGTGGCAGGGACAAGCGAAGCTCGAGCATGCGGTTGGAGACACGTGGGTCGTGGTCCAAGCTACTGCCGAGTGTGACGTCTGCTTTTTTCTGCGCTTGTGCGAGTTCTAATGCCGCGCTGGCCGCCGTGACGCGCTCACGCGCCGCCACCACATCTGCGCGCTGATCAACCCATGCCTGCAATACACCTTGAGTTGGCGCTTGCACTTGGATGGTGGGCCAATCTGCAGTGACTCTCCACGTGTTCAAGTCGATGGGCAGTTTGGTGATTTGTTGAAGCTGTAAAACCGCACGTTGTTGATCGAGTTGTGCAGCAGAGGTTTCTGGTAGTTGG
>CAZMNB010000017.1:0-23075 GCA_964567545.1 uncultured Bifidobacterium sp.
GAGCCGGTATTGAGTTCTTAGCGCCAGTTATCGAAATTGGTGACTCGGTTTTTGAAGATTGGTATAGCGTCAGCGGATATTTCGGTGGCATGTATGACAATGCCGGCGGCGCTGCATTTGTAGTTGGAAATAAAGTTAAAAATTGGCAAGATATTGATTTACCAAAAGCAAATATAGATCTCTACGTAAATGGCTCTTACATTAAATCTGGTCAAGGAATTCAAGCTATGGGACATCCGGTAACTAGCCTCACTTGGATGATTAATTGGGTTAGAGAACGCGGGCGACCAGTATTTGCTGGTGAATATGTGAGCACTGGAACTTGTACTGGACATTGCTTTGTGCAGCCAGGTGATTTAGTAAGCGTAGATTTTGGTGATTTGGGCTTAGTTGAGGCGAAGTTTGTCTGACGCAGACTCAACCTATTCAGCAGCAACTTTGGTTGACATTGGCACCAAAGTAATTTGTGGGATGGGGGCCCCTCTTGAATTAGCGAACGCAGTCTCTAAATCACTTGTGCTCTCTAATCTAGTTGGCCATGACTCGCACGGAATCATTAGGTTGATGGAGTATTCCGGTTGGGTTGAATCCGGAAATTTGATTCCAAATGCCTACCCAAAAGTTGCATGGAGTAAAGAGGCTACATCGTTAATCGATGGTAGTTGGGGTTGGGGGCAGAGCGCTTCATATCTTGCAATTGAAACAGTTATCTCGTTAGCGCAAAAATATGGAACTGCAACTGTTGTCTTAAGTAAAACAAATCATGTTGGTCGGTTGGGTGAATATGTAGATTTAATATCTAGAGCCGGAATGATGGGAATTGCATTTTGTAATACCGGCGGACCAATCGTTGCGCCATTTGGTGGTACAAAACGAGTTCTCGGAACTAATCCATATGCATGGTCAATTCCTGGTTCAGATAATTACAATTTCGTTTTAGATTTTTCAACCGCAGTCGTAGCAGCCGGAAAAATAATTCTCGCCGGGATGAGCGGTGAAAGTATTGAGCCTGGATCGCTAATAGATAAAAATGGTCAGCCAACAACTAACGCGGCGGATTTGGCGGATGGTGGTTCACTCTTGGCTTTTGGTGGCCATAAAGGATCTGGGCTTTCAGTTTTAATTGACTTAGCGGCTGGAATCCTTTCGGGAAATATGCCCGCCGCAATTTCTGATAGCGGCTATGGCAACGGCACCATATTTATGGCGGTAGATATATCGCGTTATGCCGCTCCGGAACTATTTAAATCTGTCGCCTCTCAATTTGAGACCATTATGCATGACGCTGGTGAACCTGGCCGCGTACTCCTGCCAGGCGAGTTTGAACATGAAACATTGTTAGCTAGAAAGGTAACTGGGATTTCGATCAGCGCTGGGGTTAGGGAGCAGGTCATAGAGATTGCCAAAAAATACGGCGTTTTACTACCTGAATTGCAATAAAAAAACTCTAAAAATCAGGTTCTTCCTCTTGCGTGGGAGTGAGTGGTTGCCCTAACCTTCTGTAAACCGTTAACCATTTACCGGACGGTCTTACCCTAGGAAAGGCAGTAAATGTTAATAAATCGCAAGAATAAAATGATTGCGATTGGAGCAACCCTCGCTCTTGCCCTAACCGGCTTCGTCGGACTTCAATCCGCAAACGCTGTTTCAGGTAAAAACTGTAATTTGAAATCTGTGGCTAAAACTGCGGATTGCGATTCAGTTACCTATGCAGCGCTGCACCGAGTTGGCTCACTAGATGCAGTAACTCCAGTTGGTGGATATACCGAGAGCCAAATGTCTTATATTGTTCAAGGTCAACTTTATCGATTCAATGCTGCCGGATTCCCAGCAGCCGATCTTGTGACTGCTGAAACGATATCTTCTGATTTTCTAACAGTTACTCAAACTATAAGAACGATTAACTACTCCGACGGAACTCCTCTGGTTGCAGCTGATGCTGTAAATGCATACGATCGTTGGGTTGCCTCAAAATCGTCAGCTTCCTACATTGCAAAAGTAGAAAAAGTTGTAGCGAAAGATGCTCACACTTTAGTGTGGACACTCAAGTCTCCTTACACTGACTTTCACTTTGCACTTGCACAACAATTCTTGGGAATTCACCCAGCTTCTAAAACTGATACAAAAGAAAAAGCTGCTGCATATTTCAAGAACCCTGTAAGCGCTGGTCCAATGATGGTTAAGACATTTACTCCAGGTACTGATTTATTTGTAGCTGTAGCTAACCCAAATTACTGGGCAAAGCCAGTAACAAAAGAACTTCGCGTCGTAACAATTCCTGATGCCAATACTCGACTCGCAGCTTTCCAAGCTGGCACTGTTGACTATGTAATGGAACTTCCATTAGCTGCTGCTCAGGCAAAGTTCGATAAGACCAAGTTCCGTGTGGCTGCCGCTAAGGACTCTGGCACTTTCATGATCGCATTCAACATGGGTGCTGGTCAGCCAAATAAGGCGCTAAAAGACGCTCGAGTTCGCCAAGCAATTTCACTTGCGATTGATCGCCCATCAATCATGCGTGTTGCATTTAATAATCTATCTGGTCCTAACTGCGGAATGCAGTTCAATACCAACAACCCTTACTATCTCTGTTCTGTTCCTAAGAGTGGTGCACGTGATACCGCTGCTGCACGTAAGTTGCTAAAAGATGCGGGTTATGCAAATGGATTTAAACTCTATCTTCATGTGCCTAACCGCGTGCTATGGCAAGATGCTGTATCAATCATTAAAGCTAATCTAGCCATTATAGGTATCGATGTAACTATCGATATGGTTACTCCAGATACAAACATTTCAGCGGTAATCAACAAGCGTGAATGGGAAGCCATGTGGTTTGGAAACAACGCAGCCACTCCAATTCTGCAACTAAGCAACTGGTTCTATCCAGGTGGCGTATGGGCGGCAAACGCAAATATTCCAGATGCAACTCTTGTTGATACTAAGAAGTTACTTGATGAAGCTGGGTCTGCAACTAGCCCAGTGGTTATCAAGGACAAACTTGCGCAGGTTGAAAAGATTGCTTGGGATCTCTCAACGTTTATTCCAGTTGGAACTCGTTTCTACCTATCTGGTAGCAATATCGGAGCAGGACTAGTTCAGGCACTTATGCCAGGTCAGTTGCAATTTGTTATCGCAACTAATCCGGCGCTACCAACAAATTAATTTTCTTCTGAAAATTATTTGATATCGAGGGCTAGCTGAGCGCAAAAGCACTCAACTAGATTGTAGGGAGAGTTAACAAGGTAATCGCGAAATTACCTTGTTAACTTTTCTGATTCATAAGTAGATTTCCAAAACTTAGCGAAGGGAATTGTGTTAGCTTGTTGAAAAATCAAATCTTGCGCACAATTCTTGGTCGCTTTGGCCGAGCTATATCTGTTGGGTTCTGGGTAATGGTCATCTCATTTTCAATCATGAGAATCCTGCCCGGCGATCCAGCTTCCGCGAGACTGGGTGGTGTTGAAGCTGGAGCTATTGAAGAACTCAGAAAACAGCTCAATTTGGATGGCAGTATTTACCATCAATTCACCACCTATGTGCTTGATCTACTGCACGGGGATTTGGGGATTTCGCTACAAACTGGACGTACTGTTAAGGAAATAATCGGATCTACGCTTCCACTCACGGTGTACTTAATATTATTCTCTACGCTTTTTGCGGTGATTCTCTCCATACCAATTGGAACCGCAATTGCATGGTCTGGTAAAGCGCCGATTGTTTATACCTTTAGAGGGCTAACAGCAGTAATACTTGCCACCCCTAACTTTTTCATTGCTATGGTGGGTATCTTGATTTTCACAGTTCGATTTAATTGGTCACCAGTTTTTGGATACGAACCGCAATTTCCACAAAATTTAAAGTACCTCTGGCTGCCGGTTTTAGTTAATACGTTGATCATGACTTCCGTAGTCTCGCGAGTTATTTTTAGTTCGGTGGTAGAAACTAAGGAAGAAGAGTTTGTTGAGACTGGAATTATTCGTGGTGTTGGACGGCGACGTTTTTTTTGGTTCTACATTTTAAAACCTTCAATGGCGCCTACGGTCGTATTGCTTTCGTACATGATGGGCACAATGCTTGGCGCAACCGTTATTTTAGAAACTATATTTACGCTTCCTGGCATCGGCCGTGAAATGGTTAATGCAGTATTAACTAGCGACTACCCAGTAGTCCAAGGAATACTATTAATATTTGGCATAGTAACTGTTTTCATTAGTTTCATCGGTGACGTACTTGCTTATGCATTAGATCGAAGAGTTAAAATATGAAAAATCAGATAATTAAATTTAGAGAATGGCTCGCATTGCCAGGCGGATTTGGTATTTTTGCTGGACTAGTAATGCTTGGACTGCTCGTTATTTTAGGAATAGTTATTCCAAATTTTGGTCCATACAAATCAGATGAATTCATTGGCGATCCATTTATGCCACCAAGTTGGCAACATCCATTTGGGTTAGACCAACTTGGCCGAGATGTCATGACTCGAACGTTTGCAAGCGTAGGAATTGATCTTGGCGTAGCATTTTTAGGGGTCAGCATTCCGCTTGCTATTGGAACCATTATTGGTATTTTACTTGGGCTCGCTAAGAATAAATATGTTTTAAGCCTTGTTGGTTCTTTAATTGATGGAATTAACGCATTTCCTCTTTTGATTATTGCAGTTGCGATGCTAACTTTCTTAGGATCTGGTTTAAAAAGCGTAGTTATAATACTCGCGATAACTAACTGGGCAAGGTATGCCCGTATCTCTAGAACTAGAGCTGTTGTGGTTTCTAAACAAAATTATATCGAAGCAGCGAAAACGCTTGGTTATTCTAAACGACGAATCGTGTTGAAACATATTGCGCCCAACGTTTCCTCTGAAACTGTTGCTTACGCGCTAAGCGATTTCATTTTAGTAATTGTGGTTGTTTCGGGTCTATCATTTTTAGGCTTAGCTGCTCGGCCACCAATGGCAGAGTGGGGTTCGATGATCGCTGATGGTCGCGCATTCTTAGCACAATCTTGGTGGTTAGTAATTTTTCCAGGACTGGCGCTCTGTTGGTCAGCGGTTTCGCTCTCATTTATCGTTGAAGGTATTTCTCGGCGAGATCGCGGTATCTAAATGTCAAGAAACCATCTCCTTGAAATTAAAAACTTAAAAATTGATGTAAGGGTCACTAAGAAGATGCGACTTTCTATTGTAGATACAGCCTCACTAATTATTGAGCCAGGTAAAATAATTGGATTAATTGGAGAATCAGGGTCTGGTAAGACCATGTTATGTAGATCCTTGGTGGGAACACTTGGCCGACGTGGTGCGTATATTGCATCTGGCGAATTGAAATTTGATGGAATTGATTTAATTACTGCAAAGCAGAGTGTTTGGAATGAAATTCGCGGCAAACGCATTGGTTATGTGCCGCAAAGCGCACTCGCTGGTCCAAACCCAGTTATGACTATTGGGGCCCAACTTGCAGAAGCCATTTTACAAGATGAGAATTTTCCGAAGTCGGATCTTGAAAAACGATCACTAGAGCTCTTAAACATCGTACAAATTCGCCGGCCAGAGACCGTTTTAAAGCAATATCAGCATGAACTTTCAGGTGGAATGAAGCAGCGAGTAATGATCGCATGCGCAATCGCTCAACAACCAGAGCTAATCGTGGCGGATGAGCCAACCACCGGACTTGATGTAACTGTGCAAGCCGAAATCATGGATCTACTTAAACAGATTCGTAAAGATTTTAATACTTCAATTATTTTAGTTTCACACGATTTGCCTCTCATTAATGAAATTTGCGATGACATTGTGGTCATGCACGCGGGCACTACTGTTGAAAAAATTCCTTCTAAGTCAATTAAGGCATCAAAGCATCCTTACACGATTGCCCTTTATAACTCGAGAATTGATCTTGTCGAACCAAAAGGTCAGTTAAATACAATTAATGGTCAGCCTCCTTCGGTTGGTAGTTGGCCTGAAGGGTGTCGTTTCTCAGAACGTTGCGACTTTGTTAAGGATAAATGCCGGACAAAACAAGATCTTCCGCTAATTTCAATCGGTTTAGAGCACCAAACTTCTTGTCTACGCTATGACGAAATTGCGAGGTAGTGACACTTGAATATTATTGAAGCTAAGAATGTGTCAGTGACTTTCAATTCATATGGTGACATAATCAAAGCGGTTGATCACGTAGATTTTATTTTGCCAAAAGGTCAAACCATTGGAATAGTAGGTGAGTCTGGTAGCGGTAAGTCAACTTTTGCTCGAGTACTATCCGGTCTACAAATTCCTACATCTGGTTCGGTAACTTTTTTAGATAAGCCAATTCAAAGTGGCAACAACACATACGAAGGTGCGCTTCGTAAAGAAGTACAGATGGTATTTCAAGACCCATATGGAAGTTTGAATCCCCGGATGCGCATTATTAAGGCTGTCGCTGAAGCAATTCGGCAACATCAAGGATTAGATAAGAAAGCAGCAAAGGTAGCTGCGCTGGATTTACTTGAAAGTATGGGCATCAGCAATTTAGATGCCCAGAAATTCCCAAGTAAGTTATCGGGTGGCCAACGTCAAAGAGCCAGCGTGGCACGGGCACTTTCGGCTCAACCTAGCGTACTAATTGCCGATGAACCTACCTCTGCAATTGATCAAAGCGCACAAGCTCAACTTCTAGGACTTTTCAATGACCTAATCAAAAAGGGATTATCTATTGTGTTGGTTTCACATGACCTAGGGGTAATCAGATATCTCTCTGATTACGTTTATGTGATGAAGGACGGCGTATTCGTAGAGTCCGGCAAATCTGAAGATATCTTTAATAATCCTAAGGAAGATTACACAAAGAAGTTGATCTCATCGATTCCTGGTCACACGATTAAGTAATTAACCAAGCGTTAGGCTTGCATTAGCGCCATCCGCCTGCACCACGGCCCTGCCACTTTCAAGTCGTGCAACCGGTACTCGATATGGTGAGCAAGAAACATAGTCAAGCCCGATCTTGTCGAAGAAATGAATACTTGATGGATCACCACCGTGTTCACCGCATACACCAATTTTAAAATCTGCACGAAGCGAACGAGCTTGATCAGTCGCCGTCTTAACTAAAATTCCAACACCTGCTTGATCTAACGATTCAAATGGATTGAACGGTAGTAATTCCAAATCAAGATATCTTGGCAAGAATGATGACTCAACATCATCGCGACTAAATGCCCAAGTTAATTGAGTTAAATCGTTGGTGCCAAAAGAGAAGAAATCAGCATAAACACCTAACCGTTCTGCAGTAATTGCCGCGCGAGGCGTTTCAATCATGGTTCCAATTGGAATTGTTGCGCTTTGTCCAGTTCCTTTTAGAGTTTTACTGATCTCATCTTCCAATGATTCGCGTAAGTATAGAAGTTCGCGTTGTGTCGCAACTAGCGGGATCATCACCTCTGGTTTTGGATCATGTCCTAATTTACGAACTTCAATTAGTGCGTGAACAAGCGCTCTAACCTGCATTTTGTATAACTCTGGAATCAAAATACCGAGGCGCACCCCACGCAATCCCAACATTGGGTTTGATTCGTGCATTCGCTTAACGGCGGCGAAAACTGCGCTATCTCGCGCTGAAATCTCGCTATTTAGCGCTTCAGCCCGAGACATATTTGCAGTTAATTCAGCGAGCGGTGGCAAGAACTCATGGAGCGGTGGATCAAGCAAACGAACCGTTACTGGTAAGCCAGACATTGCCATCATGATCCCGACAAAATCCGCTCGTTGTAGAATTTCCATCTCGCCGATTACGCCACGTTGCACATCTTCGTTTTCGGCTAGTACCAAACGTTCAACGTATGACCTTCTTGGCCCAAGAAACATATGTTCCGTTCGGCAAAGTCCCACACCTTCAGCGCCAAGAATTCGCGCTCTGATTGCATCTTCAGGGGTATCTGCATTTGCTCGAACTTCTAATCTCCGAATTTTATCTGCGTGGGTCAATATCCGATCTACGGCTTTAACAACTGGCGAAGCTTCATCGCTTGTTGAAGATAGCAAACCTTCTAAATATGAAGTTACTGGTGATGCCACAACCGGAAGTTCGCCAAGATAAACGGCACCGGTTGAACCATCAATTGAAATAACTTCTCCTTCATAAACACTCTCACTACCTACGGTAAAGAATCCACCGCTTTCGTCAACGGTAATACTTTCAGTTCCACATACTGCAGTTTTTCCCATACCGCGTGCAACTACCGCGGCATGTGAGGTTTTCCCGCCGCGGCTAGTTAATATTCCTTGCGCGGCCACCATTCCTACTAAATCATCTGGACTTGTTTCGCGTCTAACTAAAATAATTTTCTTGCCATCTCGAGATGCATCTAGCGCGCGTTTTGAATCAAAAACTACTGCCCCGACCGCCGCGCCTGGTGAAGCCGGAATCCCTCGAGCTATTTCTTTAACTGATCCACGTAAATCAAATTGAGGAAACATTAATTGCGCCAGTTGTGCGCCACCAACTCTAGTTAACGCTTCATCGATTGATATTTTTCCTTCATCTACTAACTGAACCGCTATCCTGAACGCTGCTTCAGCAGTCCGCTTTCCCACACGGGTCTGCAGAATCCAGAGCTTGCCCTTTTCAACAGTAAATTCAATATCGCAAAGATCTCGATAATGTGTTTCCAAGTTTGACATTACCTTTTCAAGTTCTGCATGTACCTTTGGAAATTCTTTAGCCATATCATCTAACGAGATAGTGTTTCGAATTCCTGCAACAACATCTTCACCTTGTGCTTTAACTAAGTAGTCGCCATAACTTCCAGTTTCACCTGATGCGGGATCTCTTGTAAATGCAACACCAGTCCCAGAATCTTCGCTGAGATTGCCAAAAATCATCGACTGTACATTTACCGCGGTACCGAGATCAGAGGGAATTCGCTCGCGCTGGCGATAAAGTTGGGCACGCTCTGAATTCCAGGAGTGAAAGACTGCTTGTACTGATCTGGTTAAATGTTCTCTGGGATCACTAGGGAAAGATTCTCCAGTTAGCGCTTCGGTCTCTTTAATATAGCCATCAGTTAGGGCCTGAAGTCCCTCGACATCTAAATCTGAGATTGCTGATACGCCAAACGCACCTAGTACTCGTTGTTGAATTTTATAAAATTCACTCTGTGGAACTTCACAAACAATTCGGCCATACATATCAACAAACCTTCGATAACAATCCCAAGCAAATTTTGGATTACCCGTCTGTTCTGCCAGCGCTTGCGCCACTTCTGGCGTCATGCCAACATTTAAAACAGTTTCCATCATGCCCGGCATTGAAAATTTAGCTCCTGAACGAACTGAAACTAAAAGCGGATTCTTAGGATCACCGAACTTTTTACCTAACTCCTTCTCCAAGTTCGATAGCGCTGCTTCAAGTTCCTGCGGTAAAGAACTTGGAATCTCGCCAGTTAACAGGAATTCACGACAGGCCAGCGTCGTAATTGTGAAACCGGGTGGTACTGGTAATCCAATCCTCACCATCTCAGCAAGGTTCGCTCCTTTCCCACCTAATAAATCAGATTGGGAACGATCCCCAAACGAGAAGGGAAAGATATATTTCGAACTCATATTTGACCTTTTTCTGATTTTGGATGCGGAACTAACGGAACGCCTCGAAAGATTTGTGAAGGTTCACGAAGTAATAATCTTGCCTTTGTGCCAAACGTTGCGATGTAATCAGTTTTGGTGTGTTTTTCAAATTCACCTCGATTTTCATAGAGTTCATATAAGTAGAAAACTGATGGATCAACTTCATCAACATAAATTACAAATTTTATCGAACCAGTTTCGGTCCATGTATTCTCGCTGTGCCAAATAAGCGCCTCGCTAAATTCGGCAATCTTATCTTCCAGAACTTTGAAAACAACCATGACTGCAAATTTCATTTTTCCCACTCAATCTGATTAATCATAGGTTTATTCTGAGAAATTCGTAATAATTGTTCAGAAACCAACTTTCTCGCTCGAGGTTCAAAAGATGCTGAATCACCGCCAACATGCGGGACTATTAATATATTTTTTTCTTTCCATAGCGGGTGATTACTTGGAAGCGGTTCTGGGTCAGTCACATCAACGGCGGCTGAAATATTTCCACTTTGCAAAGCAATCAAAAGATCGTCGGTATTTATTACTGCGCCACGAGCTACATTGACAATAAGGGAACCTTTTTTCATAAGATCGAATCGTTCTTTATTAAATAAATTTTTCGTGGTTTCAGTCAACGGGACTATCAACACCACTACATCTATCTCTGGCAAATATTTGTTAATCTCTGAAATCGCAAAAACGTTATTTCGAGCCGTTTGAGCAAACCTAATTATATTAATTGGGAAATTTTGAATTAGACTTTCAAAAGTTTTACCGATTGATCCGTAACCGACAATTGCAACTGTCTTGTCCGCCACTGAGCCGGTTGTTTTATGCTCCCAAATCCCCATTTTTTGATTTGCACTAAATTCGGGAATTAATCTTAGTTTTGCAAGCATTAGGGATAAGGCAAGTTCCGCTGTTGAATAATCGTGAACACCTTTAGCGTTACATAACGCTAAACCAGGGCGAAGATATGAGATCACGTCGTCGTACCCAGCATTGAGATATTGCACTACTTCAAGGTTCGGGAATTTTGGAATCCAAGCCAGTGCTGAGGTTCCAGCCATATATTTTGGAACATAATATGTAATCTCTGATAACTCAGCATCGGTCATTTCCGCAATTGGTTTTGCAGTTAATCTAAATCCAATAGGAACTTCTAAGTTATCCCATTGGCACCAAACGTTTTGGAGAGTATTAAACAATTTTCTCACCACTTTTTGCCTTTTCTTTCTTTGCAATTGCAAAAGTTGCGGCTCTTACTATCGAATCTGAATCGAGATTGTTTATTTTATAGAGATCGGGAATCGTCCCGGATTGTCCGAAAACATCTACGCCTAATGATATTTGAGGAACCCCAAGTGCTGATCCAATCCAAGACATTGCATGAGATGAAGCGTCGTGAATTGACACAACGGGATTGTTATTTGAAATTAGCGTTTCTAAGAAATTAACACTCTGCAACTGATTAATATCGTCAATTGCGCGCTTAGCTGAGTCTTGCCAGTCTTGAAAAATTCGACTGGGGCTAACCACATCAATCACGTTTGCAATAATTCCCTTTTCCGCTAGCTGGTTAGCTGCTACCAGCACTTCGGGAATAACCACGCCAGTTGAAACCAATGTAACTTCTGGGGCAAACTCAGTTTCGATCCCTAATTCCGTTAGGGCAGCTCTACCATCAATCAGTTGATAAGCTCCGTTTAATACATGATTTCGTAAGTTATCTTCACCAATTCGAGCTCTAACTTTTTCGAATGGTTCTTGTGACACAGCCCTAGTTGAGAGCCGGAAGTAATAAACCAGTTCTCTCATATTCTTTGAAGTTGCTCCAGCGACGCTAGAAATCGCATCACATAACAGCCAATCTAGCGCAGCCGAGTACGCCGGTTCAATCAACACCATGCCCGGTAGCTCTATTCCAATTGATGCTGTGATTGAAGATTGATGTGCGCCGCCTTCAGGAGCGAGCGTTGCGCCGGAAGGTGTGCCAGCTACTATAAATCTAGATTCTGAGTAAACGCTATGCACAAGTGAATCGAGTCCTCGAAGTACAAATGGATCATAGACAGTACCAATCGGGATTAATTTTTGACCCGAATGAACATCTGCCAAACCAAGGGCCCCCAAGAGCATAAACAAATTCATCTCACTTATTCCAAGTTCGATGTGCTGACCAGTTGGACCTTCAGCCCATTTTAATACCGGATCAACATTCCAGGCTCGCCTCTCGGTTGGTGAATAAACCCCAACGCGATTTATAAAACCGCCGAGGTTTGTTGAAGTAGCTACATCAGGGGCGGTTGTAACAATGTATTTTGCCAGTTCAGGGTCTCGTGAAAGTGTGGTCAAAATTCGACCAAATGCTTCTTGCGTTGAGTTGCTCGCTTTAAATTGTAATTCTGAACTTTGTGGAATATTAGATTTAATATTAACTTTTGGGCTCGTTTGCCGTAGCGCAATTCTCCGATTTTCACATATTTTGCCAAGTTCAGAATCTGGGTCAAACCGATTCCACTCGGTTTCCAGATCTAATCCTAATTCATTTCTAAATTCAGTGATCTGTGTGGAACTGAGTGAGGCGCTATGGTTTCTCGGATTGCCAGCAAGTGGCAAACCCCACCCTTTAACTGTGTAGGCAAAAATTACACTCGGTCTATCTGTGACCTTTTCGCAATTTGCTAATTCTTCAAGCAATGCAGTGAAATCATGACCGCCAAGATCTGTCACAATTTCAAGTACTTCAACATCACTCTTGCTTGCAAAAAAATCAGAAACAGTTTTAGGTGCGCCTTCCAGAAAACGAGTTCTGGCAGCTTCAGGATCTAGCCCAAAAATCGATTGATATTGCTCATTTGGGATTTGATCAAGCCAATCTTGGAATGGCGCGCTATTTGGTTGAGTAAAAATGCTCTTTAATTTTTGACCGTATTTAACTTCTGCGACATTCCACCCAGCAGCTTCAAATTGTTGCCGCCATTGATGAATTCGCACACCAGGTATTACGCGATCTAAAGATTGTCGATTAAAATCAACTATCCAAAGTACATTTCCAAGATTTGTTGTAGCGGGGTCAGATACCGCTTCCCAAATATTTCCTTCATCTAATTCCGCATCGCCAATTAACGCGATGAATTTAGAAGTTGGGCGTGCGCCAAAATGTGAATCTACATAACGTCGAGTTACGCCACTAAAAAGTGGCGCTGCTGCACCAAGTCCTACTGAGCCGGTTGAAAAATCTATCCGGTCCGGATCCTTAGTTCGTGATGGATACGATTGCAAGCCGCCAAAAGCTCTAAGTTTTGTTAAGTAGCTTCGATCTAAGTCGCCAAGCAAATAATTAATTGCATGCAATATCGGCGAAGCATGTGGTTTAACACTTACTTGATCATCGGCTTTTAAGTATTTGAACCAGAGCGCAGTCATCACCGTAACAAGCGAAGCGCTAGAGGCTTGATGCCCGCCAACTTTTAAACCATCAACATTAATTCGATCATTATTTGCATGATCAATCATTCGTGTGGCTAGCCAGAGAATTCTTCGCTGTATTTTTTCGAGTTCAGCGTTACTAATCGCCACCTTTGTTACATCCGTAAAAGTGCTTGTGCTGCATATTCATATGCGGCTGAAATGCTTCCGGTAGAAACAATCTCTTGCTTCCACAAGGCACCGCCTAAACAGACTCCTTTTACGCCTAATTTTAAATATTCTTTTACTTCTTCAGGAGTCGCACCGCCTGAAACCACAATTGGTAAATCTGGAAGTGGCTCTAAAACACTTCGCACATACTCCAACCCGCCAACCGCCCAAATTGGAAAAATCTTGACTGCAGTAGCTCCCCATTTCATTGCTTGCACCATTTCAGTTGGGGTTACTGCGCCGGGCGTTACTTTTAATCCACACTTAACAGCAGCTTCAATAACTTCGCGATCAGAATGTGGTGAAACTACAAATTCGCCACCTACGCTTGCAACTTCTTTTACTTGAGCAATAGTTCTTACAGTTCCAGCACCAACTCTTGCAACACCTTCTCTTACTAGCGTCTTAATCACTTCAATGGCATTAGGAACAGTAAGAGTCACTTCAATTGAATCTACAACTGTGTCATTTAACGCGCGCGCAATTAAGAGCGCATCATCAGGATTATCAGTTCTTATTACTGCGATTACACCAGAGTTGAAAGTTCTGGTCATACTGCAGTTAGCCCAGCATCCATAGAGAAAACTGAACCATTTACGAATCTTGCTTCTGGACTCAATAAGAATGCGATGCCGTGTGCAACTTCTTCTGGAGTTCCCATCCGGCCATCAAGTTGGCGAGCTTCCATCAATTTTCTAGTTGCAACTGGATCAGGTGCGTCAGAAAGAATTCGGCCAATCCAAGTTGAGTCCACTGTTCCTGGAGCAATGGCATTCACTCGAATTCCATCAAGAGCGTGATCGGCGGCGATACATCTAGTTAACCCAACTACAGCTGACTTAGATGCGCAGTACGCAACCCGGTTTTTTAGCCCAACCAGAGCACCAGCGGATGCGACGTTGACTATTACGCCACCGCCTCTTTTAACCATTTGCGGCACAATTACTTTGCACATTATGAAGGTGGCTTTAATATTTACATCGAAAGTTAAATCCCATTCATCAAGCGTGGTCTGTTCAACGGTTCTTGCAAAACCTATCCCCGCGTTGTTTACCAACGCATCTACTTCGAATTCGGTGGTTTTTTTACTCAATACCGCTAATACATTTGTGCCGTCAGAGAGATCTAGATTCATTACTTCAACCGTGGTGCTATGTTTCGATAAACTACTTTTCGCAACTTCTAAGTTTGCTAAATCCTTATCAATTAAGAAAAGATCATACCCTTTCTGTGCCAAATTATCCGCGGTCGCTAATCCAATTCCATTAGCGCCACCAGTAATTAAGGCGAGCTTTCGATTTGAACCTTTGTAGCTCATTACTTCTCAGCCACCACTTGGTTCTTCAAAATTCCGATTTTTTCAATCTCGATTTCAATTACATCGCCATCTTGCATGAAGATAGGTGGCTTATAGAAAGTTCCAACTCCATGCGGTGTACCTGTCGTGATTACATCGCCGGCTTCTAAAGTCACCCGTTGGCTGATATAAGAAATCAGATAAGGCACGTTAAAGATTAAGTTGCTGGTATTGCTAGTTTGCATAGTCTTGCCATTTAACCGTGCTTCAATTTTGAGATTATGTGGATCTGGAATCTGACTCGCTGGCACGATCACGGGCCCAATTGGACCGTAGGTGTCGTATGACTTGCTGCGTACCCATTGACCATCTTTACTTTGAGCTTCGCGATCAGTCACATCGTTCATACAGGTATAGCCAGATACATAACTAAGTGCATCGCTCTCTGAAACATGAGAAGCCCGTTTGCCGATTACAACTGCAAATTCAGCTTCCCAATCGAGTTGAGTTACACCTTTATGTAAAGTGATATTTGCGCCGTTAGGAATAAGGGAGGTAGTCCACTTTGTAAATAGGACTGGTGCTAGCGGAAGCGGCACTCCGGCTTCTTTTGCGTGATCCTTGTAATTCAAACCAACCGCAATGACTTTTCCGGGCATAGGAAGTGGCAAATTCATGGCTTTCCCTCTCTTTTGAGCATGGCAAGATTGATAGGTCGAAAGACTACCCCTCAGATGGCAAATTGTATACAGTAAACCCCTGAGCCTATCCGAGGGGAAATAGATGCCTAAAGTCAAAATTGCCATTGCTGAAGGAGCGCTTGCCGATCCGACTTGGGCTACATCCATTGCGGAAAAATTCGATTTTGAAGTTGTATTCGGACCGGTAGATACGCTCGCAGAATTGCAAGCTAGCGCTAAAGATTGCGCAGCTGTAGTGGTTGCGCTACATAAAATGACTGAAGAGAAAATTTCACAGATGCCGGAATCGGTTAAGTGCATTAGTCGACTAGGTGTTGGTTTGGACAGTATTGACTTAGTCGCAGCAGAGAAATACAAATTGCCTGTTATTTTCCAACCTACTTACGCGTATAACGAAGTTGCGAATCACGCAGCAGCCATGGCACTTGCTTTACATCGCGGAATTTATCAAGCAACAATTACAACGCAAGATGGTAAATGGATTCCGGCAACTCAGATTGCAGAGATTGCTTCACTCCAAGATTCAACACTTGGAGTAATTGGATGCGGACGAATTGGACAAACTTTTATAAATAAAATGCAACCATTCGTTAAAGATGTAATTGGATTTGATCCTGCAGTTACGACATCAATTCCTGGCGTAACTATGACTACAGATCTTGATGAACTTCTCACTAAGTCCAAAGTTATAAGTATGCACGCGCCATATATGCCATCTACTCATCACATGATTGGTAAACGCGAATTGGCCCTCATGCAAAAAGGTTCTATTTTGGTAAACGTTTCTCGCGGCGGATTAATTGATGAAGCCGCTCTAATGGAAGCACTTGAAAGTGGACATTTAGATGGCGCTGGCCTCGATGTATTCGAGAAAGAACCACTTGCTGAAGATGCGCCGATTCGAAAAACTAAAAATTTGCTGCTCTCGCCACACATAGCTTGGTACTCCAAAAGTTCAGGTCCTCGCTTAGTCGAATGGGGATTGATGGACGCAGTTAATTTCATTACAAAACAAAGAATAAGCAATGGCAAATTCGCAGCTGGCCCATTCTAAGAATATGAATAAAGGAGAAATATAAATGGAAGAGATTTTCGTTCCGGCGCTTGGAATGGCAATGGATAATGCGATGTTACTTGAATGGTTGAAACAACCAGGCGACGCAGTTAATGCCGGCGATGTGGTTGCTGTTATTGAAACTGATAAAACGACTTTGGATTTACCAGCTGAAACTTCTGGGGTTCTTGGAAAACATAGATACGCAGCAAACGAAGAAGTACCTGCAGGAAATACGATAGCTGTGGTACTTGCACCTGGCGAAGTGGAGTAGAAAATGTCTAACCTAGATAGAGCCACTGCAGTATCTCTGCTACGTCAGATGATGGTGATCCGCGACTTCGAAGAAACTGCTGACAAATTATGTTTACGTGGAAAAGTTCCAGGAGGCATGCATAACTCTTCTGGTCAAGAAGCGGTTGCAGTCGGAACTTTGTCGTCAATTGCAAAAGATGACGTAATCGCGACAACCCATCGTTCACATCACCACACACTTGCAAAAGGCTATTCAGCAAAATCTGTTATGGCTGAGTTGTTTACTAAAGCAACTGGAATATCACATGGCCGTGGTGGCTCGATGCATTTAGCTGAAGTCACTGAAGGACACTTTGGTGGAAATGGAATTGTTGGCGCTGGCGTTGGAATTGCAATGGGCGCAGCCCTAGGCATTCAACATATCGGCGATAAGAAAATTGCGGTTGGTTTTGTTGGTGATGGCGGTATGAACACTGGTAGAACTTGGGAATCCATAAATATGGCTGCAATTTGGAAGCTGCCGTTGATTATTCTGGTTGATAATAACCAGTACGCGGTGGAAACATTTGTTGGTCGAGTAACGGGCGGCGGAGATTTAGCTAAGCGCGCATCTGGATTTGGTTTACCTGCTTACAACATCGATGGTCAAGATGTACTTGAAGTTCGTAAATATGTTTCGGAGGCCCGCGAGCGTGCGCTGGCTGGTGAAGGCCCAACCTTTATAAATGCCCTCACATATCGATATTACGGTCATAACGTGGGCGAAAAGGGGCAATATCGAACCCAAGAAGAAATTGCCCAATGGCGAACTACCCAAGATCCAATCGATAAATTTACTGAAGTAGTTATTTCATCTGGATTTGCTACCCAGGCCGAGGTTGATGAACTTCGCGCATCAGTTCGTAAAGAAATTGATGAAGCCGTTGCTTTCGCCGAATCTTCACCAGAGCCAGAGGTTTCAACCGTTACCCAAGGGGTAGATTCAGGAAAGTTAGGAGTTCAACTATGACAACTGAGGTGAAGGCCGTTACCCCAACGTATTCTGAAGCATTCCAATCCGGTGTGCGCGAAGAGATGAATCGAAACAAAAAAATCTTTATTCTCGGAACCGATTTAGTAGAACGCGGTGGCCACTTTGCGCAAGTAAAGGGTATCGCGCAAGAGTTTGGTCTTAAACAAGTTAGAGATGCACCTATCTCTGAAGCTGCAATGGTTGCTGCAGGTATGGGCGCGGCCATGTATGGCTGCCATCCAATTGTAGATTTGAACTTCATTGATTTCTCACTTGGTGCGATGGATGAAATCATAAATCAAGCCGCAAAAATTCGATTTATGTTCGATCGTCCAGTTCCGCTGGTAATTCGAGCTACGTCAGGTGTTGCCCTTGGTGGCGCTCACCATTGCAACTCTCTGGAGTCTTTCTTCGCACATACTGCTGGGCTTTCGCTTGCAGTTCCTTCAACACCTATGGATGTTAAAGGGTTAATTAAGACGGCACTTCGCAACGAAGACCCAGTTGTCTTCTTAATGCATAAAAAGTTATCTGGTATTCGTGGCGAAATTGGCGATGAGAATTTCTTCGTACCATTTGGTAAAGCGAAAACAGTTAAATCGGGGAAAGACGCGGCAATCATTACATATGGATATTCAGTAGTTACTGCAACTAAAGCTGCTCAAGCTTTGGAAGCTGAGGGAATCTCGGTTGAAGTCATTGATTTACGGACACTTTATCCAATTGATCAGAGTGCCATAGATGCTGCAGTAACTAAATACGGCCGAGTAGTTGTACTAGACGAAGCCCCATTGTTTGGTTCAATCACCGCTGAAATCGCTGCAACTGCTTCTGAACGTAACTTCAAATCGTTAAAGGGTCCAATTGTAAGAGTCGGTGCGGTACGTGCACCGCTTAGCGCAAACCCTGCAATGTCAGAAGCTGCAATTCCTTCAGTGGATCAAATATCAAAAGCCATAAAACAAGTGATGTCTTACTAAAAAGGAAATAATAATGAGTAATAATGCATTTAGTTTAGCTGGCAAAGTTATTGTAATAACTGGCGCTGCAGGTGGAATTGGCATGGAAGTTTGCCGACAACTTGGTAGCGATGGCGCAAAAATTATTATGGCTGATGTTGACGAAGTTGGGCTTGCTGCTGGAAAGGCGGAACTGGAAGCTCGTGAAATTTCAGTCGTTACTTTCAAAGCAAACTCCAGTATTGAAGCTGATGTAATTGCGCTCTTTAAGTTTGTTGCAAAAGAATTCGGTATGGCTGATATCTTGGTTAACAATGCAGCAGCTGGTACTCACACCCCACCGCAAGATACAACTCTCGAAATTTGGAATACTGTTATTGGGACTTCCTTAACTGGATACTTTCTAAATGCGCGCGAGTTTTCTAAATTAGTTATCGCTGCAAAGAAGCCTGGTGCGGTTGTAAATATCAGTTCAATTGCAGGTAGCTCTGCGATTGGTCGCGGCAACTTTGCATATAGCGTTGCTAAAGGTGGCGTAAACCAAATGACTCGTGAACTTGCAATCGAATGGGCGAAATCAAAGATTCGCGTTAATGCAATCCAACCTTGCTCGGTAAACACTCCTGGCTGGCGCAAATGGGTCGAAACTGAAGGCGAAAAAGCTAAGCCATTAATGGAATTGTTGGTTCGCGGAATTCCAATGGGTCGCGTGGCAGAGCCTGAAGATATTGCGAATGCGGTGCACTTCTTGGCTAGCGATGCGGCTGCCATGGTGACCGGAACAATCCTGCCCGTCGATGGTGGAAACCTTGCTTATAACGCTGGCGGAACTTTGGGTGATTACTAAAAGTCCGTTTTGTCAGTGTAATAACGCCATTTTAGGGTGCTAACCCACCCAATTTTGCGATGCGGTAATTCGGCTCTTGGGCTATTGTTGTTTACAAACAACAATTTAATGGGAGTAAGCAGATGGCACTTAAACCGCTTGGGCTTGGCCTCGCTTCACGTCGAGTTCTTTCAGATGTGGTAACTGATGATTTACGAGATGCAATTATTTCGCACGATTTAGAACCGGGCCGTCGAATAGCCGAAGATGAATTAGCGTTGCAGATGGGCGTATCCCGCGGACCAATTCGTGAAGCGCTTATGCGGTTAGATCGCGAAGGTTTAGTGACAATTGAACGCCATAAAGGTGCCCGAGTAGCTTCTTGGAACGATACCGACATCCAAGAGATATATTCGATGCGAAGTGCGCTTGAAGTTCTCGCGATTGAGTGGGCATGTAAGAACGCTACTTCCGCAGATTTAAAGATAATGGAAGAAGTTCTTGTTACCTATAATAAATTAAGCGAGAAACAACGAACACCTCGTGAAGTTAGCCGGTTAGATTTAGAATTTCACACCGCGCTATTTGCGGCAGCCCATCATGAACGACTATTTAAAACTTGGGAAGTACTTCGTTCTCAAATCCACGCATTCTTGGTGTACACCTGGTCGCAAGATGGAAAAATTAATAAAGTTTTCTTGCCGCAATGGGGTCCGGACCATAAAGTATTTGTGGAAGTTATTAGAAATAAACAAGTCGAAAAGGCAAAAGAGACAGTACTTGGCCATGTCGAACGTGGTTTGGCTCGAGTTGCCACCCATTTTGTCGAAGAACCAAAACCAAAAAAGAAAACCACTAAGCGCTAAGATCTTTTATTGAACTCCAGATAGTTTCTGATATTTGGATTGCACTTTGATTCTTTTTTCGTTCGTTGTTTTCAACATCGCCCGGCACTAGAACCGGACGCTCTGGGTCTGCCGCCGTAGTTGATCTAATTGCTTTTGTTGCTTCGGAAATTTCATCTTTGAAAAATCCAGTGCCAAAAAATTTGTCTGGATCTATCACGATTAAAACAGTGCCGAATCCATGTGAATATCCAGCATTCATTGATGGATGGTTTCCCGAAAGCGCGCCACCTAAAAGCTCAATCATTAGGCTCATGCAATAGCCTTTGTGGCCACCGAATGGAAGTATTGCGCCCCCGGTATAAAAATCATCTGGGTTTGTGGATTCAATCCCATCTCTATCTATCACAGTTCCAAGTGGAATTTGACTACCATTAGCGCGAGCAACTCGTAATTTTCCTTCCGCGCTGGCTGCAGTCGCAAAATCAATTACGACTGGAACATCATTTGATGGAATTCCTACGGCAAGCGGGTTTGTGCCAAACAATCTATCTTTGCCACCAAATGCAGCAACTGCAGGATCTGCGTTGCACCACATCATTGAAATTAAATTCATGCTCGCGAGGGTTTCGATGTATTCACCTAGTCGACCAATATGGTTACAAGAACTGATGGAAATTGCACTTATACCAAATTCTTTTGCTTTTGCGGCCGCAACTTCGACAGCGAACTTACATGCAATCTGTCCCCAACCCCAATGTCCATCAATCACAACGGTGCCGCCAGTTTCACGGGTAATTGTTGGAACAGCTTTAGGATCAATTACTTTTTTCTCAATTGAATTTGTGTACTCAATCAATCTGATTATTCCATGAGAAGCGTGTCCGGCCTCTTGCGCTTGCACCAGCGACTCCGCAACCGAGTCAGCATAATTTTTTGGGGTACCAAACTTCTCCAATATTTTTGCTGAGATTGCGAGAACTTCTGCTCTAGATACGCCAATGTTTTTTACTTGATCTGACACGGTTTACCCCTTGACTGATAGCGCAATATCGTTAACAATTAACAATTGAGGGTATATCTGTTAGCGCCAGAAATCAACATCTGAACGGAGAGTTTTGATGAAAGTTACCGGGTTAGAGACTATTCGTTTGGCGGAATTTCCGGCAATTTTATTTTTACAAGTGCATACCGATGAAGGATTAATTGGACTTGGCGAGAATTGTGTCGGTGTTGAGAGCGTAGAAACATTTCTACATGAAAGCGTAGCACCGCGGTTATTGGGGAAAAACCCGCTAAATATCAATGAAATCCATGAGGTTCTGCATCAGGACTTTATCGGTTTTAATGGATCTTCAATCGCAGTTCGAGCAACTTCGTCGATAGATATTGCGCTCTGGGATTTATTTGGTCAAGTAACTGGCCAACCAATTTATCAATTACTAGGTGGAAAAGTGCGTGACAAAATTCGCGCTTACAACACATGTGCTGGTTCTGCCTACGCCAAAGGTTCTTCAAATATCGATCGAAACCGTAAAGCTCAACTTGGAAATGTTACGAATCATGAGTATGAAGATTTATTTGCATTCTTGAATAATCCCGAGGATTTAGTAGCCAGTTTGAAAGCAATGGGTATGACGGCCATGAAGATTTGGCCATTTGATGAAGCGGCTATTAAATCTGGCGGCCAAACTATTCATAAGAAAGATTTATGGGAGGCGGTAGATTTATTTAGGAGAGCTCGCGTTGCCGCAGGTGATGATTTTGACATAATGTTGGAGATGCACTCACTTTGGTCTACACCTGCTGCCACAATTATTGCAAATGCAGTTGAAGAATACTCACCGTTTTGGTTTGAAGATCCAATTCGAAATGAAAGTACTGACGCGCTAATCCGACTTAAGAACTCTATAAATTTACCGATCACAGTTGGTGAAACTACTGGAACTCGTTGGGATCATCACCGACTATTATCTTCAAAAGCAGTCGATCACTTAATGTTAGATCCGGGATGGGTCGGCGGAATTACGGAGGCTTCTAAAGTTATTGCACTTGCATCAACTTACGGAGTGCCGGTTGCGCCACACGATTGCACTGGACCGGTCGTACTCACAGTCGGAACTCACCTCGGAGTGACTTATCCAAACGTTGAATTACAAGAAATGGTCCGCGCTTTTTACTATGGCTGGTACCAAGATATGGTCACAGTTTTGCCTAAGTACGAAAGTGGTTTCTTAACCCCGTCTGCGGCGCCAGGGCTTGGTACAGCGCTACAACCCGGAATAAATAAGCGCTCTGATGCAATTGTTAGATGGAGCCGTGTTGGCTAAAGATTTAATTCTTGGTTTAGATTTTGGAACTTCTTCGGTAAAAGCGCTCTTTATCGATGTGGTTGGCAAAATTATAAAACGAGTGGAAGTAAAGATTGCTACGACAACAGCTAAAAATTCAGTAGCAGAACAGAACGCTGATCATTATTTAGATGCGTTACATGAGATATCGCGCAATAACGGAGATTTGGCAGCAAGGGTTATCGCTATCGGGCTCTCAGGGCACACACCTTCTGTTGTTTGCGTAGACAGCACAGGTAGCGCAGTACGACCAGTGATGACTTGGCAAGATAATCGCGCAACAAAAGAAGCTGACGATTTGTTAGCTAAATATGGAAACCCGTTTGAAATTATCGGTACTTCACTTCCATGGTCAGCGAGCGCTTGTCCTGCAAAACTATTCTGGTTGGCGCGACATGAACCAGAAACAGTTGCAAAAACTCGTTGGGTTCTGCAACCTAAAGACTTTGTAGGAATGCATTTAACCGGCAAAGCCATTTCAGATCCATGGTCTTCAAAAGGAATTTGTAATGTTCTAACGCGAGTGCCAATAAATAATTTAT
>CAZMNB010000018.1:0-22551 GCA_964567545.1 uncultured Bifidobacterium sp.
TGCCACGACTTTAGAGCTCTCACAAGATACGATTTCGCACTTCTTGAAGAATAAATTTGGTGGGTACGCAACGCCTAAGGAAATTCACAAGGTAGCGGAGATTCCAGTAACGGCGATTGGTAAACCGGATCGAGTAAAACTAATTGAGAGATTGGCTAAATGACAGCGTTAAGTGATTGGGTTGGCGGGGCTAGAACAAAAACGTTACCGGCAGCAGTTGCTCCAGTAATGGTGGGCACATCACTTGCTGGAGTTGGTTTCAATATTGTTAAAGCAATCTTGGCTTTAATTGTTAGCATCTCTCTACAAATTGCCGTTAACTACGCAAACGACTATTCCGATGGCATAAAAGGAATAGATGAAGATCGAATTGGTCCAATTAGATTAGTTGGCCAAAAAATTGCGTCACCTAAGGCTGTAAGAAATGCTGCTTACATTTTCTTTCTAATAGCTGCATTGGCTGGATTAATTCTCGCTATTCAAACTTCGCTCTGGTTAATTGCAGTTGGCGCGATCGCAATGCTTGCTGCTTGGACTTATACCGGTGGACCAAAACCATATGGGTATGCTGCGCTAGGTGAAATTTCGGTTTTTATATTCTTCGGAATTGTCGCGACTGCAGGTAGTTACTTTGTACAAAGTCAGAAAATTACTTTTGCTAGCCTGGTCCTTTCAGTGCCAATTGGTGCGCTTGCTTGTGCGATTCTAGGATTAAATAACTTAAGAGACTTAGTTAAAGATGAAGTGGCAAAGAAACGGACTTTGGCGGTTATTTTGGGAGATCGCAAATCTCGAATTCTTTATGTTCTACTTCTAATGATCGCGCACATAGCGTCATTAATTGCTACGTTTGCTTCGCCTTACATCTTATTTACGCTGGTGTTGCTACCAGTTTCTGGGAGATTAAGTAGAAAGGTACTTGACGGTGCTAACGGAAAAGCTTTGATTCCGCTCTTGGGAAATACTGGAAAACTTCAATTGGGTTATGCATTTTTCATCTCAATCGCACTCTTTGCAACTTCGCGCTAAACTCCGAACATGCGTTACTTGCCGGTCATATTAGCTTTCGCCTTCACTATATATACGCTGGCAGATTGTGTACGTACTCCCCAGGAGCTAATTAGAAATCTTCCGAAATGGGCTTGGGTTTTAATAATTTTGTTAATTGGAACTCTAGGCCCCGTTGCTTGGTTTGTAGCCGGCCGGCCAAAGCGACCGCGTAATGGTGGCGGATTTAAAAAAGGAAGAATCATTCCACCTGATGACAATCCGGATTTCTTACGTAATCTGTAATTAAAGACCAGAGTAAGTATGTCTTCCGGTTCCCCAAACGTTCACATAAACATAATTAAATAAGAAAGTAGATCCCGCAAATAAACAAAGCCATGCTGCTTTCTTACCTTTCCATCCAGCGGTAACTCGGGCATGTAAGTAAGCGGCGTAAGCAACCCAGGTAATGAAAGCCCAAGTTTCTTTTGGATCCCAACCCCAATAGCGACCCCAGGCAGATTCAGCCCAGATGGCACCGGCGATAACTGCAAAAGTCCAAAGCGGAAAGACAAAAGCAACTAAGCGATAGGTAAGTTGATCAAGTGATTCAAGAGTGGGTAGTCGCTTTGCCCAAGAATTTCTGCCACCGCGAGATTCCATGCGTTCAAGAATTAAGTACGTGGCGGCTATTGTGTTAGCCAATAAAAATACGCCTCCGGAAATAATTGCAGCCGAAACGTGCACAACTAGCCATGTTGATTTAAGGGCTGGAACTAGGGGTGCGCTTGGACGATAGAGAAGTGTGATTGCGGTTCCAAGAACTAATAAAACTGCGATTGAGATTGGTAACCCAAGCCAACGTAAATTAAATTTCTTTAACGCTGCAAGATATGCGCCGGTAAATGCAAGCGCACCAGTTATTGAGAACTCATACATGTTTCCCCAGGGAACTCGATGTGCAGATAATCCACGAACCACTACCCCTGCAAATAGAAGTAAGAATCCTAAAATCATTAGCCCAGTTGCGATTCGAGCAACTTTGTCAGTTCTAGTTCGATCAAAAACATTAGTAAGGCTAGCTGAATCATCGCCGCGAATTGACCATGCTGTTTCCAAAGCATGGAGAAAGAAAGTCAATGTAAAGACGAAAAGTGATGAATAAATGAAGTTATTGGATAGATACGCTAACGAAGTTGAGTTCATCTATCTCTCCTCTAACCAATTAGTTAAACCTGCTATTTCATCTTCTAAACCTGAAATATTGTTTTTTGAAAGCCCCGCTACCTCAATAACGTTACCAACTTTAATCCAAATACGGCGTCGTCTAGTAAAGAGCGAAATTAGCAAACCCAATATGGCGAGGATACTTCCAACTAGCGCATATTGCTTTCCGGGATCTCTAACGATTTGTAAATTTACCCAAGGCGTAAAACCATCAAATGTGATGGTGCCCACGTCATTGAAAGAATAACTTTCACCAATTGCTAATTCTTTCAATCCAATTCGTTCCATCTTAGAAGTATCTAGTCGATAAACCGATTGTGGTACGCCGCTATCCA
Source organism: uncultured Bifidobacterium sp. (assembly GCA_964567545.1). Classification (GTDB taxonomy): domain Bacteria; phylum Actinomycetota; class Actinomycetes; order Nanopelagicales; family Nanopelagicaceae; genus UBA7398. The sequence continues at coordinate 2,550 of CAZMNB010000018.1, forward strand.
TTCCGAGGTCACCTTGGAAAACTGAAATCAATAGATGTGGATCTAGCGCTTCTGGGAACGAAGAAAAAGCCCCGCGGCTGGCGCTCCGGTCTGCGGTTGGGATAAACGAACCAATAAATCCAATCTGCGGATTCATATCTGGAATTTTGATTGCGCCGGCCGAAGTTAAGTTCGCATCTTGCGGTAAAAATGGAACTGCACCTTGAAAAACTACTACCCCAGATTTATCTCTAACAGTTACTAGAGGTGAATACCCATTTGCTTGCAGATAAACCCGAGTACTGCCAAAAGTCAGTGGGCTATTTACTTTTACAATCTCTCTTTTCGCTGGACCACCGACTTCTTGTGAAACCGATGTGGTTAGCGTGTAATCAATCGGTGCATTGGTTGCAAGATCGTATTCAGCCTTGAAATCTTTCAATGTAATCGCAAATGGTGGCAAGTTTTCCAGCTTAAAGAATCTTCCAGCGCTCAAATTGTCATAACTTGTTGGCGTATTAATAAACCGTTCACCAACATTTACAATCGCTTCACCGCGCATGCCTAGAACTGAACTCATTCCAATCCCTACTAAAACTACAATTAAGGATAAGTGGAAAAGCAAGTTTCCGGTTTCGCGTGCATAACCTTTTTCAGCTGAGATTGAATTCGGATTGTGGCGAATCCGAAATCGATTCTTTTTTAACCAGATCTCTGCATTCTGTAGCGCTGAACTTTCAGTGCTATTAACTATGCGATGAAATTCCATTTGATCTAAATTCTTTGGTGTGAGTGGAGGTTTTGCGCCAATTGCTTTGAAATGCTCCCATGACCTTGGAAGTACGCATCCAATTAAAGATATAAAAAGTAATAAGTAAATTGCTGAAAACCAAGGTGAACCATATACATCAAAAAGTTTTAGGCGGTCCATCCATTCGGCTACACCCGGATTATTATTAAAGTACTCTCGAACTTTCATAGGATTCTGCGTGCGTTGTGGAAAGATTGATCCCGGAATTGCGCCTACTCCAAGGAGTAAGAGCAGAATTAGTGCAGTGCGCATACTTGTTAGTTGGCGCCACAAATAGCGAAAAAATCCAAAACTATTTAGATCTGGCGCTCTATCTGACATTAAATCACCGGCGCAAAATCAGAAATCAAAGATCTTAAGTTGATCATTACATCGTTCCAAATTCCAAATACTTGCATCAGGCCGATAATGATCAGGAAAATTCCGCCGATATTTGTAATGTAATTACCGCGTTTGGTTAGAAACGAACGGAGCTTCCGCGATTTTTCTAGCGCTAACCCAAACAGTAAAAATGGTGTGCCCAAACCAAAACAATACGCGAGCGATAACAAGGCACCTCTAGTTGCGCTGCCTTCTTGAAAAGCTAAAGTCTCTACTGCGCCAAGGGTTGGTCCTATGCACGGTGTCCAACCTAATCCAAATAGAAAACCTAAAATTGGTGCACTAGCTATTCCGGAAAACTTTTGTAACGATGGCCGCCAGCTCCAAGAATACTTTTCGCTGTTGATAAAAATAACGCCAAATCCAATTGTTAAAACCCCTAAGACTTGGGTAAGCCATTTTGAATTACTTGAAATCGTTGCGCCAAGTGAACCAAATAACGCACCATAAATTGCAAATAGAATTGCAAAGCCAGAGATAAAGAGCAAAATACCAATCACAATTCTTGACTTTGAATTACTTACGCCGGCTATGTATCCAAGGAACCCTGGGAGTAGCGGCAAAACACACGGTGAAATAAACGAAATTAATCCAGCGAGAGCTGCAACGACCATTGCAAAAATTAGGTTGCCGTCAAATACTTGGTTTACGAAGAAATCGCTCATTTTATTCCGCTAACAACTTCTTAATTATGTTTTCTAAAGCCAATACTGTGGTTTCGCCACTTATCCGAGCCGCGATCTTATTCTCTTTATCTAGAACTAATGTAGTTGGAATTGCATTCGGTGTTAATTGCCCACGAAACTTTAATAAAATAGCGTCATCGGTGAGCGTTGGATAAGAAATTGCAAATCGCTTTACAAATGATCGAGCAGACGAGAGATTATCTCTAGTTAAAATCCCGACAAACTGAGTCTCTGGATATTTATCAGCTAGCGCTTCAAGTGCGGGTGCTTCGGCTCGGCATGGAGAGCACCAAGAAGCCCAGACATTTACAACTGTAATGATTTTGCTTTTAGCAACATAAGTAGTTCCGTTAAGCGTTGGTCCGGCAATTATTGGCGCAACATTGCGGTCGATTTTTGGAATCATAATGACAGCGCCATTACCGGATATAAATTTATCTTCGTTTGGTGTGGAGAGGCCACCACCCGCACAACTAGTAAGAGTAAGAACTAAAATAATTATATAGATTAGACGTTTCATTTTATGATTTTTTTGGAAGCATGTGCGCTGCGGGCTCACTGTAACTCAATCCTGAAATCATTCCTTCATTATCAAAATGAACACTGGTGACTGAAGCTAACGTGCATTGTCGCTTTCTGGGATCGTGTAAGAAACTACGATTTTCAATTGCGGATCTCATAATCCAAATTGGTAATTGGTGCGATACGCAAATTGCATCTTTTCCATTTGCTGCCTTATAGGCGGCAAAGATTGCAGCAAACATTCGATTAACTTGTTCAACATATGGTTCGCCCCAGGATGGACGCCATGGATTCCAGAGATGACGCCAAGCACTTGGTCTACGCAGTACGCCGTCACCAACACCAAATGGTTTACCTTCAAATACATTTGCAGCTTCAATTAAGCGGTCATCTGTAGTGATTTCAATATTGTGCGCTTTTGAAATTGGCGCAGCAGTTTCTTGCGCTCGTTGCAGTGGCGAAACATGCAGCGCTCCGATTTCTAAACTTTTTGACCAATCCGCAACTGCTTCTGCCATCGCAACTCCCCGCGCGGATAACCGCCATCCGGGTTGTCGACCGTAAAGAATCTTTCCAGGATTTTCAACTTCTCCGTGGCGAAGAACGTGAACGGTGCTATAAGTCTCCATGGATTAAGCATAAAGCAGTAAATCGCGACGAGTTCCGTTCTATTGGCTAAGGTATAGATATGGCAGTCAATGAGAAAAAGGTTGCCTTTTTTGATATAGATAACACCTTAATTAAAGGTTCAACCATTTTCTTTCTCGGCCGCGGGATGTATCAAAGAGGTTTCTTTTCTAAAAAAGATATTGGTGCATTCGTTTTGGCAAATTTAAGATATCGAATGACTGGAACGGAAAAACCAGAAGAGATAGCCCGCTTTCAAAAAGCTGCCACAGATTTCATTGGTGGCCATGATGTATCTGAAATCAAAGAAACTGGTAGCGAAATTTATGATGAATTCGTTTCGCCCGCTATCTGGCAAGGAACGATTGATATTGCCAACCAACACTTAAAAAATAGCGAAGAAGTCTGGCTTGTAACTGCAGCTCCCGAAGATATGGCTAATTTGATTGCTGAGAAATTAGGTTTAACTGGAGCAATTGGCACAAAAGCTGAAGTTGCGGATGGTAAGTACACCGGAAATCTAGTTGGACATTTATTACATGGTCGTGAAAAAGCTAGCGCGATTAAATCTCTTGCAGAGAAAACTGGATTTGATCTTAAAAATTGTTATGCCTACTCTGATAGCCATCATGACTTACCCCTTCTAAATGCAGTTGGACACCCATCTGCGATAAACCCAGATGCGAAACTGAGAATTATTGCTTTTGCAAATGGGTGGCCAGTTCACGATTTCCGGAGGCTTCGTTGGCTTAACCGATTTATTGGACCGGCGATTAGTCGCTTTGCTGGTCTTTTCGCATTTATTAAACCAAGGCTCCGATAAGCTCGGTAAATTCTCGAATAGGCAGAATCGATACTTCTTCGGTAATGTAAGCCAGTTATGTCTGAATTAAAAGTAGTCCGCTCCATCATGCGATCCGCGCCGTCGTTTGCCGATGAATTGCGCGCTCGTAGCGATGCCGAACTTCAAACACTTTTTCGATTACGGGCAGATTTAATTGCTCCAGTGCCCACAGATATGACTGCACTTTCAATTCGTGCCACCTCTGGACCAAGTTTGGTTCGTGCAATTGAATCGCTAAATCAATGGCAATTTGAAGTCTTGGAGGCATGTGTTGCTCTGGAAGAACCACTTTCAATTAAATCCATTATTTCCGCAACTGATAAAGCTGCCACCCCAATAATTGATGAACTTGTAGATCGCGCACTTCTATACAGAGATGGTGAAGATTTGCGAGCACCAAGAGCGCTACGCGACATGATTGGAACTCAGCCTGCCGGACTTGGTCCATTGGGTCCAGCAAAAGTTAAGTTTAAAGATTTAGATGATGCACCAAAAGCCGCACATGAAATATTAGAACGATTAACTTGGGGACCGCCACGTGGTCAGGTCGGCGATGTGCGAAAAAAAGGTACCGCGGTTGCTTGGTTAATTGAACATCACTTCTTAATTCCGATGGATCAAACAACCGTAGCAATGCCCCGTGAAGTTGGTCTTTACTTAAGGAAAGGCAAAGTACATAAAAATATCTCGATTACAGCTCCTGAATTAGTTGGCGAAAAGCGAAAGCAGAGTGAAATCGATCGAGCAGCAATCGCGGGCGTAAGTAACATTTTACGTTGGTGTAATGAACTTATGAACTTTTGGGCGGAAGAAACGCCATCAACATTACAAGCGGGTGGGTTGGGAATTAGAGATCTCAGAAAAGCTGCTGAACATTTAGGTGTGACCGAAAGCTGTACCGCATTTGTGGCAGAGCTATGCTATTTATCTGGTTTAGTTGTTTCGGATCCAGATGGTCGCGTGCTGCCAACGAGCGCTTTTGATATGTGGCAATTAAAAACTCCAGAAGAGCAATGGATTGAAGTTGCAACACTTTGGTCATTGACATCTAGAGTTGCTGGTCTGGTAGGTAAAACAGATTCGAAGAATGTAAACGCGCTTGGTGCAGAATTAGATCGAGCGAATGCCGCAACTATTCGAAGCCATATTTTGAAAATGCTACTTGAGAATAATCAGTTAACCCCAACACTGGCGAGCGCACAAGCCTTTATCCAATGGGTTTACCCCAACCGTCGCGGCGGAACTCTCCATGCCGATTTAGTTGAATGGACGCTTCGCGAATCTGAATGGCTTGGTATTACCGGGCAAGGTGCGCTTTCATCATTTGGAATTAGATTTATTGAGGATGCCGACTCATTAAAGATTAATGAGGAACTACCTAAACCAGTAGATCACATTTTAATTCAAGCTGATAACACCGCAATCGCACCTGGACCGCTGACCATTGAAATTGCACGTCACTTATCCACTTTTGCTGATATTGAAAGCCGTGGTGGTGCAACTGTTTATCGATTTAGCGAGGGCTCAATCCGTCGTGGGTTAGATCATGGCCACTCTGGTGATGAGATTCGCACATTCTTAACTAAAACTTCGAAAACACCAATGCCGCAACCGCTTGAGTATTTAATTACCGATGTCGCACGCAAACATGGCCGACTTAAAGTTGGTTATGCCAACACTTATTTAAGATGTGAAGATGAAGCCACGATTAATCAAATACTTGGCGATAAGCGTTTAGAACACTTGCGGCTGCGACAGATTGCGCCACAAGTGATAATTTCTGATACGGAATCGCGAGAAACGATTGAGGAACTTCGAAATGCTGGTTACTTCCCTGCAGGTGAAAGTAATACTGGTTCTGTAATTACTGCAGTTGGTCAAACTCGGGCTAAGTCCAGACCTAAGCCACCGCGAATAATCGGTGAAGCTACGGAACCTTCACAAACAATTCTAAATTCCGCAGTTAGAGCTTTGCGCGCTGGCGAAAAAGCTTCGGCCCGTCAACCACAGCGAGGTACGGAAGTTCCACGAAGTACTGCCAATGAAACTATGGATATGTTAAATAAATATATTGGTGAAGAAGTTTCTTTAATAATTGGCTATGCCGACACAAACGGCGGTGTGACGCAACGAATTATTGACCCGCTCTCAATTTCACTTGGAACTCTGGTAGCTCGAGATCACGGTTCTGGCGAAGTCCAGCACTTTCGAATTCCGCGTATTACCGGCGTAACTCCCGCATGAGCACCGATTACGGCAGACTTAGCACCATGATTCTAGAAGATCTCAAATTATTGGTCGAAACCCAATCTCCGACTGAAGATCTAGCTGCTTGCCAAAAAGTAATGGAGGTCGCCAGCCAAATTACCAAAAAATTACATGGCGAAGCTGGTGAAATCATCACTGAAAATGGACGGCCGGTTTTTTGGTTTGGCGCAAAAGAACCAAAAATAGTTCTGTTATGCCACTTGGATACGGTTTGGCCACATGGATCTTTCCAACCATTATGGAGCGTTGAAGGCGACGTAGTCCGCGGTCCTGGTGCTTACGATATGAAAGCTGGCTTCTTGCAAGCTCTCTATGCAATGAAAGATGTATCTCGGGAAAAAGTTGCAATCATTGCAACTTCGGATGAAGAAACAGGTAGCGCAACCTCGCGTGGATTAATTGAGCGAATTGCAAAGAACGCTGAAGCGGTATTGGTATTTGAATCTGCAATCGACGGGAAAGTAAAAACTGGCCGTAAAGGTACATCGATGTACAAAATTATTGTGCACGGCCGAGCCTCGCATGCCGGATTAGAGCCTGAAAAAGGAATTAATGCGACCGTTGAGATTGCGGAAGTTGTTCGTAAAGTTATATCGCTCCAAGATTTAAGTAATGGCACTACCGTAGTTCCAACTTCCATGAGTTCTGGAACGACTACAAATACGGTTCCGGCAATCGCGGTGCTAGATATCGATGCCCGTTCATTTAAAATGGTTGAGTTAGAACGCGTGGACGCTGCAATTAGAAAATTAACTCCAACTAACTCTGAATGTCGAATCGAAATCCAAGGTGGAATTAATCGCCCACCCTTAGAACTTTCTGCAACAACTGCGTTATATGAACGTCTGGAAAAAGTTGCGGCAGCAAATGGGTTTGCACCGGTTGGATCTGCGCAAGTTGGTGGCGCCAGTGATGGCAACTTCGCAGCCGCAGCGGGAGCGCCTACTCTGGATGGACTTGGAGCGCTTGGTTCAGGCGCGCATGCCTTAACCGAATGGGTACAAATTTCGGCAATGACCGAACGTTCTCGTTTGATTCAGGAGTTTATTAAGGACTTAATCAAATGAGTGATGGTCCGTTAATTGTTCAAAGTGACAAAACTCTTCTCTTAGACATTGACCACCCACTTTCAACAGATTGTCGTCGGGAAATTGCGCCATTTGCAGAGTTAGAAAAATCCCCAGAGCATATTCACACTTATCGTCTAACTTCATTAGGACTTTGGAACGCACGTGCTGCTGGACATGATGCCGAGAAAGTTATCGATGTCCTAATTAAGTACTCTCGATTCGCTATCCCACATGCGCTATTAATTGATGTTGCCGAAACCATGGGACGTTACGGCAGACTTAGATTGGAATCTGATCCAATTCATGGCTTAATTCTAATTTCAACAGATCCCGCCGTTTTGCAAGAAGTTGTACGCGGAAAGAAAGTCGCACCGCTTCTAGGTGCCAGAATCGATAACGAAACGATCGCGGTACATCCGAGCCAACGTGGCCATTTGAAACAAGCGCTACTTCGTTTAGGTTGGCCAGCTGAAGATTTTGCTGGTTACGTCGATGGTCAAGCCCATGAAATTTCATTACTTGAAGATGGTTGGAGTATTCGGGAATACCAAAAACTTGCCGCTGAAGGATTTTGGCATGGTGGCTCTGGTGTTGTTGTTCTCCCATGCGGCGCTGGTAAAACTATTGTTGGCGCTGCGGCAATGGCGCATGCGAAGGCGACTACTTTGATTTTGGTTACAAATACCGTGGCGGCGCGGCAATGGCGGGATGAATTGCTACGTCGTACAAATCTTCATGAAGACGAAATTGGTGAGTACTCTGGTGCGAAAAAAGAGATTCGTCCAGTCACTATTGCCACTTATCAGGTAATGACTACTAAGAAAAAGGGTTTATTTGCCCATCTAGACCTCTTCGATGGCCATGACTGGGGATTGATTATCTATGACGAAGTGCACTTATTGCCCGCACCAATCTTTAGATTTACCGCGGATATTCAATCCCGTCGCCGCCTAGGTTTAACTGCAACATTAGTCAGAGAAGATGGCATGGAAGGCGAAGTTTTTTCTCTGATCGGTCCAAAACGATTTGATGTTCCGTGGAAAGAGATTGAAGCTCAAGGTTATATCGCACCTGCGGATTGCGTAGAGGTTCGAGTTACGCTTTCTGAGCACGAAAGACTGAATTACGCAACCGCCGAAACCGAAAATCGTTATCGAGTTTGTGCAACTACTGCAACCAAGAAAAATGTTGCGATGGCGTTAGCAAAATTCCATGAAAATGATCAAGTTTTAATTATTGGTCAGTACATAGATCAGATTGATGAAATTTCTAAAGATTTAGGTGTGCCAATTATTAAAGGTGATACGCCAATAAAAGAACGAGAAACTCTTTACAATGCATTTCGCGGTGGTGACATTAAATGTTTAGTAGTTTCTAAAGTTGCAAACTTCTCGATTGATTTACCGGAAGCGTCAATCGCAATTCAGATATCTGGAACTTTTGGATCGCGTCAAGAAGAGGCACAACGTCTTGGTCGAATCCTTCGCCCGAAAGCCGATGGTCGTAGCGCTCGTTTTTACTCGCTTGTTGCAAGAGATACGGTTGACCAGGATTTCGCACAAAATCGTCAACGCTTCTTAGCTGAACAAGGTTATTCTTACCGAATTATCGATGCTGATGACGTATTTACTGGGAAGCTTTAATTTCCGAAATAGCTTTTGTAAATCGCTCTTGATTAACCCGCCAATAATCATGCGGCGCGCCGTTGATTAGAATTACTGGCACCTTATCGCCATATTCGCGCTCTAACTCTAAATTGCCATCTATTAATTCTTTCGTTAATTTAAATTCCAGAGCCGATTGCAATTCCATTAACTTGGCCTCAGCCACATCGCAAAGGTGACATCCGGTGCGAGAATAAATCTGGACTTCAATCATTCTTTCCCCTCAATTCGTGTGAGATGCGAGGGTGTAAATACTTAATAGTTCCTGACACTTTGGGGACTTCCGTATGACCCGACATGACCCAATCTTCTCAGCCTGATAGCGTCTCCCGCTATGCGCGGCAAAATCTTTCTCTTCACATCTGCTTTAGCGCTCTCAATTCTCACGGTTCCGCAAGCAGAAGCACTTGGATTTACCAGAACTCCATCGACGGTTTGGTTTCATACTTATGCATCCGGAGTTCAGAGCAAGTCATTTCCGGTCGCAAATGCGAAATCAAGTGAAACCGCTAAAACTGTAAACCTTGAAACTAAAAGTAAATTCATCGTGACTTACACCGGGTTTCCCGATGATGCTAAAGCTGCTTTCCAAGCAGCTGTCGATATTTGGTCAGATCTTTTTCAATCCTCAGTTCCTATTCGAATCAATGCGACTTGGGGAAGACAAGCTTCAACGGTACTAGGCTCGACTCGACCTGATTTCTTTTATAAGAATTTTGTTGGTGCGCCTGCGCGAGATTTAAATTATGCAACCGCTTTAGCTAATGCCTTAGCTGGTAAAGATTTAGATCCGGCTCGACCAGACATCATTATGACAATTAATTCACGATCACCGTTTTATACCGGTACAGATGGTAAACCTTCGCCGCGCACTTATGATTTGGAATCTGTGGTCATGCATGAAATTGCGCACGGCCTTGGCTTTCTTACTTTAGCTTCGTATGATCCATTCTTTGGTTACGGAAATATCGAAGATCCAACTCCATTCGATGCATTCACCCAACTTGCCGATGGCCGTCGGTTGATGGATTTAGCATCGCCGTCACTTGAATTAGGTGCGTCTTTAACAGCACCACTTTATTGGGCTGGCACAAATGGCGTCGCTGCTAACAATGGAAATAAGCCTCTGCTTTATACACCAGCAACGTATGAAGGTGGTTCCTCAGTTAGCCACCTCGATGAGAAAACATTTTCACAGAGCGCAACCGATGCTGCAATGACACCAAACTTAGATGCAGGTGAGGTTTTTAGATCACCAGGTCCAATAACTCTTGGAATGTTAGAAGATATGCGCACCAAGCCAGGTGCTGGAATTCCAGTTGGATTACCAGAAGCTCCAAGAAATGTTAAGGCAATTATTGGAGATAAATCAGCAATCGTAACTTTTGATCCACCAGCAAACTATCGCGCTGCGCAAGTAACTTCTTACTTAGTAACCGCTTCATTTGGTGGGCAGAGCACGGAAGTTACAGATAGTCCGGCCTTAATAACTGGGTTGAGGAACGGCAGTACTTACTCATTCAAAGTGGTGGCGCGAAATCAATTAGGACAATCTCCGACCGAGCCAAGCAACGCAATCTCTCCTGAAGCTGGGTGGAAAGTCTCTGTAATTGATGGAATGGCTGATGGCAAATTCATTTCAACCAATACTTATAAAGGTCAGCCAATTATTGCTTATACAGATTCTAAAAATGGTGATGTGAAAATTGCTACTTTTAACGGCAAAACTTGGGTAACTTCAACTGTTGATGGCAATGGCGCTTTAAATGGCAAAACTACAAATAATGTTGCTGGCGATGTTTCGCTCTGCGTTTCCGGAACTGGAACAAAACAAACGCTAAACCTTTTTTATCCAGATTTAGTTAATAAAGATTTACGTTATGCCGAATTCAACGGTAAGACTTGGAAATATGAAGTCGTAGATGGCGATGCCGCGACCGTCCAAAATTACAATGAGAAGGTTCGGGTACGTACCGCAAGTGATGTCAGCGTTACAAACGCATGCGCTGTTACGGCATCTGGACTGCAGGTAATTTATCGCGACGAAAGCCAGGGGGTTCTCCTAGGTGCGGTTCGAAGTGTTGATACTTGGATCTACGAATTAATAGATGGTGATCGTACAACTGATGGTCGATCTACCGGAGACGTCGGGTTCCATTTACAAACGGCAGTAGTCGGGAAGAAGATCTATGTATTTTACGATTCCATCTTGACGGTTAATCAAAATAGTGAAGCAACCCAGGGTGAAGTTCGACTTGCTACTCGAAGCACGATTTACCCAGAAGATTGGGTATATCAAACCGTGGCAGCAACTGGTGGCCCGGTCGCAGTTTCAGGTTACAACGTTGGTATTTCAGTTGTGGGGAATAGGGTTTTCGGAAGTTGGTATAGCGCTTCTGGAATAACTATCCCTCATCCAAATAAATTGAATTGGGCAGTAATTTCAAATACAGATCCAATAATTAGCGCTGCGAGCGATGCTTACGGAACTCCAAAAGGCGCACTTGCAATCGATGATAAGGAATTGATTTTTGGTTGTGAAGGAAGGTTATGCAAGATTTCAAAGCTTGACCAGAGCATTCATTTAATTTCAAATGCCAAATCAGATGTTAAAGGCGACGCCGTTTGGATTACTATAAATAAAGTGCGTTATGCGTTAGCAAGCGTCAACTCAAAGCTCACCCTTCTTAAACCTTAATTACTTCTTATTACGACGCTGAATCCGTGTCTTCTTAAGTAATTTCTTATGCTTTTTCTTCGCCATGCGCTTACGACGCTTTTTAATTACGGAACCCATATCAACTCCTTTACTAATGCTAAGTTTTTTGAAATTCGATAGCCCTAGGTTACCTGTTATTTTGCGCTGCTAGGTACAAAGGTAACCGAATACTCATTTTCAACCTCGGAGCGGGTAATTATTGAAAATCCAAGCCCTTTTTGGAAGCTAATCGATATTGGGGAGAGTGCACCATTTATAGTTCGTGCAACTTTTATTACGCCTTTAATATCGAATTCTAATAAGAGCACAGTTAATGCTTTTGGTTTCCAATTGGTTAATGCTGAGACGCCACCTTTCGATAGCAGAATCGCAGCGCTTCCAGCGGTTAGCGCAGTTCCGGTAGAAGCCAATCTAATACTCCAAAGTGGTTTTGCGCTCTTATCGAATTGGGTGATTGTTGCTTCTTTGGCTGAGCTAGATTCAGCATAACCGCCTAACAGATATGACTCTGACACACTCTCCCAAGTTCGCATTCTCTGCGGTAACGAACTTCTTACAACAGATTTGAGAACTCCTTTACTGCTTAGGTTGAGAATTACCCCATCAACTTTGCCGAGCAATTTACTTTTCAAGATGGGGTCAACGCTCTTTCCAATTACAAAATAGGTTCCATCTAGATTTCGCAATATTGAACGTAACGAAGTATCTCGGACCCCAATTCTAGAAATCAAATTACAAGCATTGGCAAGGTTGCAAGATAAAACTTGACCAACTCGACCATTTGCAACCATTAGATCGCCAACTATTACCAATCCATCAGTTGAAATTGCTAGATCTCGTGGCAACATTGGAGCAAGAGATTGATATTTAATGGTTCCAATTAATTCACCTGAAGCAGATATATGCCAAACGTTCATGGTAAGTAATCCTAGACTTCGGTTAGTTTCTTTTTTTACTGTGATTGAGTCTGGATTAATAACAACCACGTCAGTTTCGACATGTCTCAATATGGTCGAAGATTCACTCGCGCCAAGCACCCAAATTGAATTGTCAGTGTCGGTTACAACTGAAGTTGCGATATCTTCTGAAGAGCTGCCGAGGCGTAAACCCCAAATTAGAGCGCCATTTTGGGCAATTTTTGCAATAAAACCATCGGTTTTACCAAAACCATTTCCTGGAATGATTTTTTGGGTTCCAGCGTCATCAATGGTTCCAACAATTAGCAGACCGCTACTTAAATAAATACTCTTAGCGATTGCACTGCCAGCCCCAAGCGAGATATTTGTTGTAGTTGCGGTTGGTATTACTTTGATAGTTGTGACAGCGCTAGCACTTGAACTAGATAAAATAATTAGAATTGTCAGTACTAAACGAAATTTCAAGCAAGTTCCCGAGATCTATCCCGTGCGGCTTTAAGGGCTGCAGCAATAATCTCGCCAGTTTTTGCATTAGAAAAAAAGTCAAGCGCGGCTGCTGTTGTGCCTTTAGGACTAGTTACGTTTTCTCTAAGAATTGTAGGGGTTTTTCCACTTTCATTTAACATCGCTGCTGCGCCAGTAATTGTTTGAATCGTTAATTTCGTTGCATCTAATTCTGTCAGCCCGAGCGCAGTTGCACCCTTTATCATCTCTTCGACGAAATAAAAGAAATATGCGGGTCCGGAACCGCTTGTAGCAGTTACAGCATCTTGCAGTTCTTCAACCAAAACAATTACTTCACCACTTGCGGCTAAGAAATTAGTTACAAAGTCAATATCGGCTTCGGTGGCGCAAGTACCGCTAGAAATTACGGCCATACCTTTTCCAACCAACGTGGGAGTATTTGGCATTACTCGAATAACGGCTGTGCCTGGCTTAACTCTTTCCTCTACAAATCCAATTTTCTTACCGGCTGCGATACTTACAACCAATGTTGTGGCCGGAATTAAAGGTGCTATCTGATCAAGTAAACTGCCCATATCTTGTGGTTTAACTACCAATAATATTACGTCACACTCTTTTGCTATCGCTTCAATATTCGATGGATTTACCCCATATTTACTCTGTAATTCATTGAGACGATCAGCACGCTTATCTGCGATACAAATTGATGAAGCCGCAATTCCAGAGTTAATAACGCCAGCTAATAATGCTTCTCCCATAACGCCAACGCCAACTACTCCAATACAGTTTCTGGAATTACTCATGTGACAAGCGTACCCATAAGCCCTAGGCTCTGCGGTTATGTCCGAGGTACATCCTAATTTTGCGCGTGAGTGGATTGAATTTGTCGATCCAGCTAACCCTGCCGAACTATTTAAATGTGATTTAACTTGGTTAACATCATATTGGACCTGCATTTTCGGTAATGGTTGCAAAGGAGTAGAAGCCGACCAACCTGATAATGGTTGTTGCACAGATGGTGCTTATTATTCAGGTGAAGAAGATGAGGCGCGCATTTTGAAAGTAGCGACTCGACTTACTCCAGCTATCTGGCAATATTACGAAGCGGCTCAACCTAAGAAAAAAGGTGGAGCGTTAAAGATTTCTGAAATTGGCTTGGATAAAGATCGTAAAACTCGCAAGGTTGATAATTCTTGTATTTTCTTGAATCGAAAAGGTTTCGTGCGCGATGGTTACGTTGGTAACCATGGATGCGCGTTACACCAATTAGCGATTGATGAAAAAGTGCATTTTGTGGAAACAAAACCAGATGTTTGTTGGCAATTGCCAATTCGAAGATCATTTGAAGTGCGTGAAATGGGCGATGCAAAAGTTTCGGTAACTGTAATTGGTGAGTACGAAAGACTGGCTTGGGGCGAGGGTGGTGTTGATTTTGATTGGTACTGCACCAGCAATTCTGAAGCTCACATCGGTCGAGAGCCAGTTTACTTATCCAATAAGGCGGAATTAATTGCGCTTATGGGAACGCCGGCTTACAAAGAGCTAGCGCGCCATTGCAACAATCGAATTGCTGCGATTAATGCTTCGCGCCGCAAGACTTTGCCGCTTTTCGTAATTCACCCCGCCACAGTCCAAGCGCGTAGCTAAAGCACAAGTCAGCGCTAGGTTCTAGGCTGCAACCATGGCTAAGAGCGCTCTACCGAAAACCACAAAAGATCCGTTTCGATGCGCGGAATGCGGCTGGACTTCTACAAAATGGGCTGGGCGATGTGGTGAATGCCAAGCATGGGGAACTGTTGAAGAAATTTCAGCGCCGAAAAAACTTTCGCTAATTGCCACTGCAGTTACAAATGCTGCGTTACCAATTGGTGATGTCGCAATCGAGAGTGCGCGAGCGCGAACAAGTGGTGTGCCAGAGTTAGATCGAGTTCTTGGTGGCGGCTTAGTACCTGGAGCTGCAATTTTATTAGCTGGTGAACCTGGGGTTGGAAAATCCACCTTGCTTCTAACTGTTGCAGCAGAAAGTGCGCGTCTTGGTTTAACCACTCTATATATCAGCGGTGAAGAATCAACTTCACAAGTTCGACTTCGTGCAGAACGACTTGGTGCGCTAGATAAAGAACTTTGGTTGGCTTCAGAGACTGAATTAGGTTCGGTGATTTCACATATTGATGAAGTACAACCCGCGCTACTAGTTATCGACAGCATTCAAACAATTGGCAGCGCTGCAGTTGACTCTGCTCCTGGTGGTGTTACTCAAGTACGCGAAGTTGCAGCCGCATTGATTAGATTGTGTAAAGAGCGCGCAATAACTTTAGTTTTAGTTGGTCATGTGACTAAAGATGGGTCAATCGCCGGACCAAGATTATTGGAACATGTAGTTGATGTCGTTTTGCAATTTGAAGGCGAGCGCCACTCAAGATTGCGGTTGATACGCGCAATTAAAAATCGTTACGGTGCAAGTGATGAGGTCGGCTGTTTTGATTTACATGACGGTGGCATTGAAGGACTCCCCGATCCAACTGGTTTATTTACAACGCGTCATGTTGATCCAGTTCCTGGAACTTGCGTAACCGTAACTTTGGAAGGACGTCGACCATTACTTGCCGAAATCCAAGCCTTGGTCAGCGCCGCTAAAGATGTTGATTATGGTAATGCGCGGCGAGTAAATAGCGGATTAGATAACTCGCGCACTGCAATGACGCTCGCAGTATTAGAGCTTCGTGCCGGAATCCGCTTAACCGGCCGCGATGTTTATGCCGCAACGGTTGGCGGAATGAAAATGACCGAACCGGCGGCCGATTTGGCGCTCGCGCTGGCAGTCGCTTCCGCCGCAAAAGGTTTGGCGCTCCCCGCTGATTTAGTGGCGATCGGAGAAGTTGGATTAGCGGGCGAGATTCGAAAAGTAAGTGGGGTGCAACGACGCTTACAAGAAGCACTTCGCCTTGGCTTTAAACGAGCTCTAGTTCCACTTGGGTCAGAAGCAAAACTCGATGGCATGGAAATTCTGGAAGTTGCTCGATTAGAGCAGGCGATTTCCAAAGTTAAGATTCAAAACGGCTAATTACACCTTCAAGTTAAATTCTCTGCTGCGATTTCAGCAGCGCGATTGGCAATTCGAACTTTAGATAATAAAAGGTCACGTCCAATTCCAATATTAATCAGATCTGTTATTGAATCTCCCGCTTCGGTAATTCCGCCAGCAAACATTACTGGAAGTTCTGGTTTAGCTACAACTGATTCTAATTGCAGCACTAAATCAATTAAATAATCCGCCGCAATTGCAAGGATATCTTGGGCCACTAAATCCCCTGATTTTGCCAGGGTAATAACTGGTTTAGCTAACGCTGCAATCGCTGATCTATCTTTGGAATAAACATATTCCTTAATTTCATTCCAATCTTTGCATTTTGTGAAATCTAGAACCTCTGCTTCTAGCGATCCTTTTGTAATTGCACTCTTGGTATCGATTGCAGTTAATGTCCGACGAATTGCTTCGCGACCAATCCAATACCCTGCGCCTTCATCTCCTAGTAAATAACCCCAACCACCAGCTCTAACTACCTTGCCAGTTTCGGTCATGTGTATTGCAATTGAGCCGGTACCTGCGTATAGAAATATTCCTTCGCCTAATGCAAAATGTGCTCGATATCCAAGCACCATGTCAATAACAATCTCGATTTTAATTTCACCAAAAACTGATTGGAAAATCTCAATTATTCCGCCATTATTTTTCGGATCTGAACTTGTCCCAGTTATGCCAGCATAAACAGAAATAATTTTTTCATTACCGGCCGCCGCTTTAATTTCATTTAAAACTCCAATTAATCGGGCTTTAGATTCCGGACGATATACGTGGCCATCGATAGGTTCTGAAACTCCTTCTCTTATTTTTCCGAAGCCATCTCGCAACGCCCATTTTGCAGCGGTAGCACCGCCATCTATTCCCAATGTGAACATGGCGTTAGCCTTTCACAGCGCCTGCAGTTAAACCCTTAATGAACTGCTCAGAAATGATTAAATAGAGCGTAATTAATGGAAGTGCCGCAATCATTAGCCCAGCAAAAATAATTCCCCACTGTGATGAGTACTCACCAAAGAATGCCGTTAAACCTTGCATGATGGTTTTCTTCTCTGGCGACTGCAAGAAAACAAGCGGCAAAAAGAAATCATTCCAGATTGGTATTGCAGAATAGATTGCAACTATTGCTAATCCTGGCCTGACTAGTGGAGTTAGAACAATTCTTAATAGTTGAAATTCTGAGGCTCCATCTATCCGGGCTGCGTTGTCCAAATCTGAGGGTAGCGCACTAAAAAACCCACTCATAATGAATATTGCGGCGGGTAGCGCGCCAGATGTATAAACCAAAATTAAACCGATGTGGGAATCCAACAAGTGCATCCACTTAAGTTGGATAAAGAGCGGCAAAATTGCTAATTTGGCCGGAACTAACATCCCTGAAAGTATAAAACCTAGAATTATGGAATGACCTTTGAATTTATATCTTCCTAATACAAAACCTGCACCGATTGAAAGCAATAAAATCAAAATTAAAGATCCACCTGTTACTACTATTGAATTTTTCATATAAGTTGGAAATGTTCCACCAGCCCATACATCTCGAAAATTCTGCCAATATGGATGGGTGGCAAGTTTCATGGGAGATCTTGCAAAATCATTTGTTTCACGCAATGAAGAATTGACAATAAATAGAAGAGGTAAAATTACAATTACGGTATTAAATATTAAAATTGAACGAAAGAATAACTTCGATGCAAATAGCTTAATCACATCTGCACCTCACGAGATCTTAAGTATTTAGAACCAAACCCCGCGCCGACACCTACTACTGTGAAAATCAAAACTCCTAATGCGGCACCAATGCCAATCTCATTAGCGCCTGAATCTACCGAGCCGAAAGAGAGCCGATAAAACATCAGAGCAAGCGTGTCCGTTGCTCCAGCTGGACTTCCCGAAGAACCCCCTAATACATAAGGTAAATCAAACCATTCGAATGCACCGATAAATGTTAATACTGTAACTATTGTCATTGATGGGGCTAGCAATGGAAACATTATCTTTCGAAATACTTGGCCTTCGCTTGCACCATCAATTTTTGCGGCTTCCAGGTATTCATTATTAATAGCATTCAGGCCAGATAGGAAAATAATTGCTGGAAAACCTACCCAGCGCCATAAGTTAATAAAAACCAAAGTTGGCAGCGCCGTTGCCGTACTTCCCAACCAAGTTAATGCCAATGAATCCCAGCCAACTTTATGCAGTAAATAATTTACTGGTCCATAAAATGGATCGAGCATTGCTTGCCACATATACCCAACAATTACTAAAGAGAAAATTACTGGCAAAAATACTACGGTTCGATAAAATCTCTGACCCCGCTTTAGTCTGTAAAGCGCATACGCAATCAAAATTCCAAGAGAAGTTTGAATTACTAAAATTCCAATAAAAACCAAAACATTATGGCGCATTGCCATAAATAAAGTATCTCTAAAAGGAAAAGCGAAAAGTCTTTTAAAGTTTTCGATTCCGGCAAAGCCGCCGCGTTGAAAACCTTTCCAATGAAAGAAGGAATAACTGAGTGTAGTGAGAGCTGGCAAGCTTGTGAAAATAATTATTGTAAGTAGCGCTGGAAGCAGCAACAAATAAGTAAATCTATGTTGGTCGCGCTTTAATCCAGATTTAGCCATTACTCATCTCTTTTATGCTTTGTGAAAATTGACAAGGCGCAGAGATTTCTCTCTGCGCCTCGCCATTACTTATTTAAGCCTTAGGCTTAAGTGGTGCGTACCAAGTTGCAACACCAGCTTGGATTGCAGCTGCAAGCTCGGCTGGAGTTTGTGTGCCAGCTGCAACTTTCTGGAATCCCGGTTGCATAATTGATGAAGATGTTGGCGCGCCATAACGGAAACCAACAAGAGTTAAGAATGGCGTTCCAGACGATGGAATCGCACGAACCATGCTAATAACAGCCGGATCGGTGACTTTTACGCCTGAAATTGTTGAGATCCAACCAAGTGAATCAGCTGCATCTTGCATGAATGCCTTGCTCGCAAGGAAGTTCATAAACTTGATTGCTTCTGCTTTATGAGTTGTCTTTGCGTTGATTGCAAAGCCGCCGTCAGCCCAGTTAGTAACATAACGTGGTGTGCCAGCTGCTGCTGCAGGAGCAGGCATCCAGCCAACGTTTAGAGCTGGGTTTAAAGAACGGAAGTATGAAATTTCATAGTTTCCGCCGATATAGAATGCAGCTTTTTCATTAGCAAAGAGACCGCGAGCTGTGTTGTAATCCAAACCAGCATGGCCAGTTGGGAAGTACGCAACTAAATCTTTTACCGCTTGAAGTGAGGCTACAAAGTTTTTGTCTTCAAAAGTTTTCTTGCCGGCGACTATATTTTTGTAAAAATCATTTCCGCCGTAGAAAGTTGGTCCTACTGCGCCCCAGAGTTGTTCCATTCCAGGTGCATATCCACTGCCATTACCCAAAGGCATAATTCCAGCAGCTTTAACTTTTTCCAAAGCCGCTAAGAATGAAGCCCATGTGGTTGGCAACGCTTTTACGCCAGCCTTCTTTAACAAATCTGGGTTATACATAACGCCAAGTACGGAAGTTGCGTATGGTAATCCAAATTGTTTCTTATCAGCATAACCTTGTGCGCCAGCAAGTGTTCCTGCTGGAATCTTTGCTAGGGCTGGGATGTCTTTCGAAGTTAGTGGCATGAAATAGCCAGCATCAGAAAGGTTGGCCATTCCGCCGTATGCACGCATCTGCATTACATCGGGTCCTTTTCCTGCAGTTAGCGCAGTTGAAAGTAGTGCGTTGTAATCAGTTGCTACATAAGGTGTGAATTTTACCGAGATACCTGTTGCTGCTAAAAATTTTGCAGCTTCCGCTTCGTAGAAAACTTTATCCTCTGGACGCCAGCTCCAGAAGGTTATCTCTGTAGCTGCATTCGCAGGTGAAGCTGTAACAGGTAGAACAATTGCTGCGGTTGCGAAAACTGCAGCCATTAAACCGCGTAACCGGCTT
>CAZMNB010000019.1:0-9196 GCA_964567545.1 uncultured Bifidobacterium sp.
AAATGACAACGGAGTCAGCATTTAAAACAGCGCAAGCACAATTAAGAATTGCCGTAGATCAACTAGGTCTCTCGGAAAATGATTGGCAGACTCTTTCTACTCCGCGACGAGTACTGGAAGTCGCAATTCCACTTCGTCGAGATAATGACAAAGTTGAGATGTACAAGGGATATCGAGTTCAATATTCAACAACACGTGGACCCTCTAAAGGCGGCGTTCGCTTCCATCCAGATATTGATTTAGAAGAAACAGTCGCGCTGGCGATGTTGATGACCTGGAAGTGCGCGCTTACAAATTTGCCTTTCGGCGGTGCAAAAGGTGGAATCGCTATTGACGTAGCATCGCTCTCTGATCGAGAGAATGAAAGATTAACTCGTCGATACACTTCCGAAATATTGCCAATCATCGGACCAGAACGTGATATTCCTGCCCCTGATGTTGGAACTGACGAGCGAAACATGGCTTGGATGATGGATACCTACTCCGTTAATGCCGGATATTCCGTGCCAGGAGTTGTAACCGGAAAACCAATTGTGCTTGGCGGTTCGCTCGGCAGAAATTCGGCAACCGGAGATGGTGTTGCTATTTCAACTCGCGAAGCCCTAAGAGCTCGCGGAATTAATCCAGTTGGCGCAACCGTTGCCATCCAAGGTTTTGGAAAAGTTGGCTATTGGGCTGCCATAGCCCTTGAAGGCATGGGATTAAAAGTTGTGGCAGTTAGTGATGTGAACGGCGCAGTAACCGGGTTTAAATCTGTAAGTGATTTATGGAATCACTTTTTGAAGCATAAGAATTTAGATGCACCTGGCACTGATCGCCTAACTAACGAAGAGCTACTTCATCTTGAAGTTGATGTGCTAATTCCGGCCGCACTTTCTGATGCAATTACCGGCAAAAGTGCGCCTGGAATTAAAGCAAAGATAGTGGTTGAAGGTGCAAATGCCCCAACAACTCCTGAGGGCGATGCAGTCATGAATGATAAGGGAATTTTAGTGGTTCCAGATATTCTTGCAAACTCAGGCGGTGTAATAGTTTCTTATTTTGAATGGGTTCAAGATAAACAAAACTACTTCTGGGATGTTGAGGAAGTAAAAACTAATTTAAATAGCATAATGATGAAAGCACTTTACGAAGTTGAGGCTACGGCTAAAGTCCGTAAAGTTACTTGGCGCGAAGCAGCTCACATGTTGGGGGTTTCTCGAGTTGCAGAGGCGCATAAATTACGCGGACTGTACCCATAAAATAAACCTGAGTAATTGGTAGGGTTAACTATGACAATAAGCATTCGCCCACTAAAAGTAGAAGATAAAAATCGGTGGTTAGAACTTTGGCATGGATACTTAACTTTTTATGAGACAACGCTAAGCGACTCTCAAACTGAGCTAACTTGGAACCGTTTAATGGATCCAAATTATGGGATTCATGGTTTAGTGGCAGAAAAAGATGGAGCTGTTGTTGGTATTACGCACTTTATGTTTCGGCCATCTACTTGGGCACCAAAGGATTATTGTTATTTAGAAGATTTATTTGTGGATCCAGCCGTAAGAGGTAGCGGGGCTGGTAGGGCTTTAATTTCAAGAGTAATTGAATTAGCTAAAGAGCATGGCGCGGGTCGCGTTTATTGGACGACTAAAGAGAGTAATACCCAAGCGCGAATTCTTTATGATTCGTTCATCAAAGTTTCCGAGTTTGTTCAGTATCGATTTCCGCTTAACCCTTGATTTAGGCTAATATTGGAGGCAGTTAATCAATAAGTTTGGCAACGAAGCCATATTCACCCTGGTAAATATGAAGGATTTAATATGAATCAAGCTCAATTTGAACAGATGAAATCCGGTAAAGGATTCATTGGCGCGCTCGACCAAAGTGGTGGAAGTACCGCTAAAGCTCTCGGACTTTATGGCGTAACCGAAAGCGCTTATGCAAATGAAGCTGAAATGTTTGACCTCATCCACGCAATGCGTAGTCGAATTATAAAGAGCTCTTCATTTAAATCTGATCGCGTTATTGGTGTTATTCTCTTTGAAATGACAATGGAACGAACCATTGATGGGTTAGGTAGCGCAGAGTACCTTTGGCAGAAGAAAAATATTGTGCCATTTCTAAAAGTTGATAATGGTTTAGCCGATGAAATCAATGGCGCACAAATTATGAAGCCAATTCCTGAACTAGCCACTCGCCTAGCGGCCGCGAATTCACATGGGGTATTCGGTACCAAAATGCGCTCAGTTATAAAACATGCCAACCAAGACGGGGTGGCAGCAGTTGTTAAGCAACAATTTGAAATTGGTAAGGAAATTATTGCAGCCGGGTTGGTTCCAATTATTGAACCAGAAGTAGATATCAATTGCCCCGAAAAAGTAGCTGCTGAAGTAATGCTAGAAAAGGCAATTCTTACCGAACTTGATGCGTTAAGCGCGGATCAAAACATAATGTTGAAGCTAACGCTTCCAGATCAAGCCAACTTTTATGCCAAACTGGTTGCCCATCCGCGAGTGGTTCGAGTTGTTGCACTCTCTGGTGGCTATAGCCGTGAAAAGGCAAACAAAATGCTCTCAGAGAACGCTGGCGTAATCGCAAGTTTCTCTCGCGCGCTTGCTGAAGGACTATCAGTTCAACAGAGCGATGTGGACTTCGATAAAGTTCTTGGCGCTACAGTTCAAGCTATTTACGACGCATCAGTTAAGTAAAGTCTTGCAATGCAGATTAATATAGATAAAAAATCAGGAATTTATTTATCAATAATTGCGCTTTTAATATTAATCCTTGGGTTTATGGCTAGTAATCGACATGAGAACACATTTGGGTGGTTTAACCATACGAGAATGCACTCTGATGATGATCGCTCAAATCCTAAGAAGAAGCTGCATGGAAGCGATGTTATGTTTGCTCAAATGATGATCCCCCATCATGAACAAGCGGTCGAAATCTCAGATTTGGCACTTAAAGTTTCAAAAAATGCGGAAGTATTAAAATTAGCTGCTGAAATAAAAGCAGCTCAATCTCCAGAAATTCTGCAGATGAAGAGTTGGCTTACCGAATCAGGGTCGCCATTGGAGATGGATCATTCAATGGGAATGGGCGGAATGCTCTCAGATTCCGAAATCAAATCACTCGAAGGTGCAGTAGGGAAAAATTTTGACACGCTTTTCTTAAAAGGAATGATTGCTCACCACGAAGGTGCGCTCCATATGGTTTTAATGATTAAAGATAGTTCTAACTCAGAAGTCAGGGCATTGGGTGAATCAATAACTCAATCTCAAACCGCAGAAATTATTCTGATGAAAGAAATGCTAAAGAATCTATAGTTCTAAGCGATTTTATAACCGGCTTCGACCACTGCCTTTTCGATATTTTCCAGTGAAATCTCGGACGTTGCAGAAATCACGGCATTACCCTTTTCTGCACTCACTACCACTTCAGTTACACCAGCAATCTTTTCAAGTTCAACCATAACGCGACCTTCACAGTGGCCGCACGTCATTCCTTTTATCGTAATGGTTGTGCTTGCCATATATTTGCTCCAGTTATTCCTTTTAACTCAACAATACATCTTTACGCGGTATTCTAGCGCATTATGAGTAAATCAAAAATTTTCGAGTGGCTAGGTGTAATCACCGCAATCGTTTATTCATTACTTGTTGCGTTAAATATTGGTGCTGAATTTGTAGGTTTTACACTGTTACTTATTTCTTCAGGGCTGATTGGAATTTGGGCATTCCTCGGTAAACATAAGGGCATACTCTTCTTGCAGTTTTTTTATGCCACAGCCGGCATCATTGGAATGATCCGCTGGTTCTAAATCAATTCAAAAACAGAGCTAAACTTGCATTGTGCTAGAAAAATGGACGAAATCGGTAGTCAAGTATAAATATGTTGTGATTTCGATCTGGCTAATTCTAATTGTTTTTGGATACTTTGCTTCGGTAAATCTCAACGGACGCCTGACTACATCCTTGACGGTTCCAGGAAGTGACTCGGCAAAAACTGATGAGATACTCTCCAAAAACTTTAATGCAAATATCGAAGGTACTTTTACCGTTATATACAAATTTACAAATGCAACAAAAGAAGAAATCGCGCAATACCAAGAAGGAATTGTTAGAGCAACTAAGGTAATCCCCTCCGCGAAAGTTACCCAACAGAAAGCGATCGGCGGGGTTCTTTTTGCCAGTATCGGAACCTCGTATCGCCTTAACGTAGCGGCGTCTTATACTGAAAAGTTACGTAACGCTTTGGATGAACAAGGTTTAGTGAAAGCATTGGTAACGGGTCCCCCCGCGATTAATCAAGATGTTACACCGGTGTTAGCGAATGATTTAAAAAGAGGTCAAATTCTTGGAATTGTACTTGCGTTAATTTTACTTATTCTGGTTTTGGGCACCTGTTGGGCAGTCTTTGTTCCATTCATCTTTGCTGCTGCAACTATTTCTGTCACGCTCGCACTGGTTTTCTTAATCTCTTACAAGGTCTTAATGGTGTTATACATTCCAAACATCATTGAGTTAATCGGGTTAGGTCTAGCCATCGATTATTCCTTACTAATCGTGCATCGCTTTCGCCGCGAAATTATGGCTTTGGAAGATGTTGGCTACCCTAATATTGATTCAACTGAAGCTCTAATTAAAACCATGCAAACTGCGGGTAGAACCGTAGTGCTATCTGGCCTAACGGTTTCAATCGGCATCGCAACACTTCTATTAGTTCCAGTGCCATTCGTACGATCACTTGGTGCAGCCGGGCTGCTGGTTCCGCTTGTTGCTGTAATCGCGGCGATAACGTTACAGCCAGCCCTGCTGTCAATTCTAGGTCAGCGCGGTGTCACTCCAAAAGGATTTAACGGTTTGATGGCTCGCAAAGACTTAACAAATGGCATATGGGCAAAAATTGCGAACTTTGTGATTCGCCGGCCAATTGCGGTATTAGTTTTCTCATTGGTAACGTTAATCGCGACTTCATTTTCGGTAATTTGGTTGCAGATAACTCCAACTTCTTTAACTGCAATACCAAGTAATTTGGAGTCTGCGCGAGCCCTTACATTGCTTACAGATCGCGCCGGGCCCGGTGTAATCACTCCTAATGAAGTTATTATCGACTTAGGGAAACCAGATTTAGCGCTAACCCCGGAAGTTAAATTCGCTCGCCAGGAATTCGCTAACTTACTATCTAAAGATCCCGAGATTTTTGTTGTGGCGACCGATCAAGTCTCACCTTATGTTGATCCATCTGGACAATTTTTAAGGATGTTTGTAATCGGTCAACACGATATCGGGGCTGAGCAATCTCAAGCTTTAGTTCATAAAATTCGTGAGGAGTACATTCCGAGAGCCAAATTCCCGGTCGGAAGTAAAATTTACTTAGGTGGTGCGCCAGCACAAGGTGTTGACCTAATTAAAACAATCCTTGCTACTTTTCCGTGGATTATTTTGCTTTCATTATTCTTAGTTTACTTAATTTTGCTACGGGCATTTAGGTCAGTAATACTCCCTTTGAAGGCGATCTTGATGGACTTAGCTTCGATAGCAGTAGCCTACGGATCGCTCGTTCTGGTATTCAGATTTGGATTCGGATCTTCTATTTTAGGAACTTACCGTCTCGATCAAATTGAAGTATGGGTTCTGGTATTTCTATTTGCAGTTCTATTTGGACTCTCTATGGATTATGAAGTGTTTATCGTTTCCCGAATGCGCGAAGCTTGGAATCGTGGTGCTACAAATAAAGAAGCAATTGTTGAAGGATTGAGCCATACCGGCGGCGTGGTAAGTGCTGCTGCGATTATATTGGTCGGCGCGTTAAGCGGTTTAGTAATTGGCCACTTTGCTGGATTACAACAAATCGGCATTGGGCTTGCATTCGGTATTTTAATCGACGCGACAATAATTCGCGGACTGCTCTTGCCGAGCGCAATGGTCTTATTGGGACGTTGGAATTGGTGGTTACCTAAAAATGTTGCGCAAGTGATAAAAACTAAAGCCTCACCTCTCGAATCTCGAGAAGCAAGGCTTTAAGTTCTAGAATCGAATTACTTTGTTACAGTAATTGCGAAGTGGATAGATGGAACTGTGTAACCAAGTGCAAGTCCTGGGAAATCTCTTCCCGCGGATAGCACTGGCAACATTCCATATGGAGTATTTGGGAAAGATGGTTGGTTTGTATAAAGGATTGGGTTGAGATCAATAATATGAGTCCCAGGTGCACCCATGGCCTTTAGATGAATAACGACGTATCCATTAGAGTTAAAACCACATCCATATCCCACATATGAATTGTCATATGTGACACCCATTGTGTTATCTAGTTGAGTCCAGCCAACGCCTTTAAGGTTAATCGTGAACTCTTCACCAGATTTGAATGTGGTCGAAGGTGCGCCAGCTTGTCCGCGCGAAATAGCTTCAGCAGTATTTGAAAGGTCCGCTTTTGCTAAGCCAAGGCCAATTTGTTTTCCAGATTTATCATAGAAAGGCATGATGCTATGTTTCAAATAGAATGGAATCTGCGCTTCTATAACATCACCTTTCTTGATCTGAATTACATGCCATCCGCCCAAATTATCTGGAATCGTGATTTCCTTACTAATAACACCATTTGCAACATCAACTGTTGCTAGCGGTAGCGCATCAAATGCCCAGCAAGTTCCGGTGCAATTTACGCGGTTACCAATAACGGTAGACCAAACAATTTGATGGGACCCAGTCGAAGTTAAACCAGTTACATTTAACATAGTTTTGGTGTTTATGGGTCCACTAGAAACTGAAAGTGTGGCAACTGCTTTTGTATTTGGATCCAATCCTGCTGTTGAAAGTGTTGTTCGTTGTGTAATAGTTGGCAAGACATCAGAAGGCCAAGTTATATATGGTTTTGGAGCGCCTGCATCTTTAGTTATAGTGAACTTCATCATCCCACCATTTGTAAATGGAATTGGTGATTGAATTACGTTTAGATAAGCGGCATTCAGCGCATTCTTAACTTCTACATAATGAGTTCCTACGGCACCAGATGCACGAATTACTACTTTGCCAGTTCCACGAGTCCATACGCCTTGCATTTCGCCAGCGTAATTATTATCCCAATGGACAGATCCACCGCCAGTATAAAGGCTTGCACCCATGCCAGTGTAAGTAACCGTGATTGGTGTTCCTATTGGTCCACTTGTTGGAGAAATACTATAAGTACGCATTTGTTGAAATCCACCGTGGCTGATTGCAACTGAATCTTTTACGGCGTAGATATCATGAATTCCACCGAAGTCCTCTGGTGCTTTAATATTATAAAGAAAAGCACCATTTGCATCAGTGGTAACACTTGCAATATCTACATTGTATTTGGTGTATTTAAGGCCCATATAGTTGACAGTATTGGGCTGGATATCTGCTATCCAATTTCCGTCGGCAGTTGACCAAGTTAATTTCAGGGACGTATTTGCAGGTAATCCTTTTCCAGAAATTGTAATTGGATCACCCATCACTCCTTGGCTTGGAGCTACATCAAGATTCAACATCTTATCGGATGGAGTAAAAACTGAAGACTTAACACCAGTAAAAGGGATTGCAGGTACACCAGGGATTCCATTCGGTGCAGCAATAATTAATGGCGTAGTTACCACACTATCTGCGCCGTTAGCGGGAGTAATTGGTGCAAGTGGCAAAAAAGTTGCAACTAACATCCTTAATACTAATACTCTGCGAGTTTTTCTAATAGATCCTATTTTCATTTCTACTCTCCTAATTCATATTAATTTTTAGAGCCCAGACTGTCTATCAACTTAAAGCTGATTTACAGTCTGGGCTCCTTTTTCTTAAATGGTTATTTGGTTTTAAGCAGTTGGTAATGCATAAAGTGTGACTAAAGAATTAGCAGTGAAGTTCGACTGCCAAGTTCCAATTGCGCCTTTTAGAGCAGGGTTAACGGGTACGCTTCGGAAATAACTAACTCGTTCATAAACATTTCGGCCATTATCATCAACTACGCGCTTTCCATCCAACATCTTTGGCACAATCTTGGTTGAAAGTACTTTTACAGTTGATTGATCTTTAGCAATCATTGTTACTTTGTAATTGATGACGCCTAGAGTGCTGTAAAGTGGAGCAGCGCCTGTTTTCAATATTCCAGTCCAAAATGCTACGCCGCTATGGTTTCCATAAGTAAGCGGAAGCGGATCTTTGACACCCGCTACTTCAATATATGCTTTTGCAGTATTTGAAGAATCCATCACAGCGCCACCTAGATCAGCATTATTTCCATAGACACGGAAAACTATGGTCTGACCAACAATGAACTGGCTTGTGATCGCGCAACTAACACCAAAACGTGGGGCAAGCGCTCCGGTTGATCCGCTTGCGAGAACCGTGTCCACATATAGGTGAATTGGCGAAATTACACCTTGTACCGGAACTCCAATTTTCACAGTAAATGGCGCAGAATCAACAGCAGTGAAATTTGCAACATCTGTTGGGGTTAATTTTCCAGTCAAAATAACGGCGCCGCTGGTTGCAGGTACCCAAGAGCATCGGGCGACAAATGGAGTCACGGTTGTGGTCGCAACCGCATCGCAACCATTAATTACAGTTCCTGCCGCAGAGAATTTGACAGTTCCGGCTGTACTTGCAGTTGCCACAATTATTGCAGGGTCTAACCCAAAGACGGTACTTCCGCCAGACATGACCAGCGTTGGAGTAGTGGCAGCCATAGCTGGCATTACACCTGCAATAAGCGCGAAAGCAGTTACTGCGATTGTTGAAACTAATCTTTTCATTTACTTCTCCTTCATTTCTCGTTTGTATTGCAGGTTGGACTACTTGGTATTTATATTTCCGGAAAGAGTTATTTTGAAGGTACTACTTTCGTTTGTACCTGCAGCAGTAGATTTAATAGAGAACGAACCAGTAACTTTTAAAGTTCCAGTTGCGCCGGCAAATTTCCCGGTTCCACCATTCACGGTGGCGTTACCAGTAATCGTTACGTTGGCTGGCGCTGCACCCTGATCAGCGCATGCTTTAGCAGAGGAATCAAAAGTGACTTTTAAAGTATTTCCACCACCACTTAAAGTACCCGCGCCATCAAATGATTCACATTGACTCATAGGAGTGGCGCTACCACTGCCAGTCAATTCATCAAGTCCTAGTACGGTTCCAGTTCCTGCACCAGTCACAGCAGGAACTCGTACATCACTATCACTCCAGATCATTGAAATTTTCCC
>CAZMNB010000019.1:9296-22535 GCA_964567545.1 uncultured Bifidobacterium sp.
CAGCAGGTTTTGCGACTGGTTTTGTTGTTGACCATCCGACTTGGCATTTTGGGGCTGGTCCAGTAACTGTCTTAGAAGAAGTTCCCTTGTAGCAGGTAATAGTTTTGGAAGCAGCATTGGCATTTAAGTTGCTTGACGCCAGGAACGCAACTGCAGTTGAAAATAAGATTGCTTTAGTAATCCTTGATTTACCAGCACTTTTCATGTGAAATCTCCGTCTCTCCGTTAGTGAAATCTTTACTAACAGCGGAAGTTTTACACTTTTATGCCCATCTAATTGGGTTTATTGCGGGGTTAGCACTTAACCAACTATCTGTTAAATCACAATTACTTGTGATCACTTTTTAGACGCAACCCATGTCACAGGGCTAGCACTCACATTTTAAAACTACATTTATATTAGGGGTTAGCTAATTCTTCCGCTTGCTCAGAAAAAAATTCATAACTTTACTTGCAAAATAAATAGAAGGTTTTGGAACGTGTACTCCATTATTTATAGTCCACAACTCTACTGATGTACCTGCCTTGCAATTAGAAAACTTACTTACCGTAGATTCAAATCCAGGAATTGAACGGTCTAAATCTAATTTCATTTTTGTTGAAATTAATTTGGAGTCACAACCATTGTTCTTTGCCCAAGGAGCTAACGAATCCTTGGCCGATGGATACGGACTGCCACCCAAATATCCACCTGAGTATGAAATTGTCGCATCGGCATTCCCATGTATTTGCAATACCGAAACTTTAGATTTGGGAGTGCAATCATCCAAATTGGCATACATTGCTCCGGAGATGCTGACAATCGCGGCAATCCGCTCTGATCTCTTACAAGCCATTCGATAAGACATAAACCCACCATTTGAGTGGCCAAGCAAATAGATTCGTTTCTGATCAACTGCATAAAACTTAGAAATTTCATCGATAACGGAAATCAAGTAAGCCTCATCATCTATATTTGATTTACCTACATCGCAACAAGCTTGGGTTGCATTCCAGAATCGATTTCCAACCATATCCTTTCTTCCTTCGGGGTAAGCAACTAATACCCCGCTCTTCTCAGCGACCGCATCTAGGCCCCATCGAGTTTCTGTAACTTCTGGGCTTGAGGAGTATCCGTGCAAAGCTAAGATCAGTGGCGCAGGTACTTGGTTTTTGTAAGTTGTCGGAACAAATAGATTAAAGGGCCGATCTTTTATAGATGAGATTACCTCCGCGCCTTCCGCAGGGGTTTGAATAACTACTAATGAAAATATAATTAAAATTTTTAATATTTTGTTGAACATGTCAATTTACGTTAGTTTCCAAATTGCTTGAGTAGCATCCTCGCTCGTTATTTTAATTTGGCTCCCACTTGCTGA
Source organism: uncultured Bifidobacterium sp. (assembly GCA_964567545.1). Taxonomy (GTDB): domain Bacteria; phylum Actinomycetota; class Actinomycetes; order Nanopelagicales; family Nanopelagicaceae; genus UBA7398. The sequence goes on from CAZMNB010000019.1 coordinate 10,655, forward strand.
CTGCCCAAAGAGCGTTTTTGATACTTCATATCCATACTTTGATAAATCGATTTCAACAACGCTACTTTTTGCGACAATTAGGACTAATACCGAACTCTTCTTTGATTCGCGCAGATAAGCAATATGACCGTTTTCCGCGGCAATCCAACGTAGTCCACCGTTTATAAGTGCATCCTCGTTGCGACGAAGTGAAGTTAATTTCTTAACTTCAGTTAAAAAATCTAAATCCCATTCGCTTTGATCATCCCATTTCATGGTTTTTCTAGTGTCATCGCCTTGAGTTCCTTCTAATCCAATTTCATCACCCATAAAAATAGAAGGAACGCCTGGATATGTAAGTAACATCGTCATCGCCGCTAAATGACAATTACGATCACCACTTACGATTGTGCGAAAGCGCGGAGTGTCATGAGAATCCAATAACACCATGGATGCAGTTAACGCTCGCCATGGCAACGAACCATTGAAGTTCTTAATTGTTTCAACAAGTTGGATGCCATTGATGGTTGGGGAATCGATTGGCAATCCTTGAAATCCACCACTTAGCTTTGCGCCTTTATTCATCCAAGAAGCAATTGGACGCATGAATCCTTGGTAATTCATTGTGCCATGCCAACCAAAGCCAGCTAAATCGTTGGCAACAAAATCACCATTCTCGGCAACTAACCAAGCATTTGGGGCTACTTTATCCATTGCGGATCTGATTCCATGCATAACTTCATCGTGAATATCAACTTCACCTAATTTTCCAGTCATATTTCCAACATCGATTCGCCAACCGGACATTCCAAACTTTGGTGATAACCATTTTCGAACAATTGAATTTTTTCCTTCATACATTTCTTTGCGAAGCGATTTCGATCCAAAGTTCAATTTAGGAAGCGACTTCAAGCCCCACCAACCTACATAACCCCACTTGAAACTTTTATCCCAGTAAAAATAACCATATTCTCTACTCTTCTTACTCTTTCGCGCACGTTCTAACCAATAATGGCCAGCTCCACAATGGTTAGATGTTAAATCTCCAACTAATCGGATGTTCCGCTTATCTGCAGCTTTACGCAATGAAAACCAAGCAGAATTTCCACCAAGTAACGGGTCTACATTTTCAAAACTAGTTGCATCATAACGATGATTAGATTTAGCAGCAAAAATTGGCGTGAAATAGATTCCATTAACTCCTAAGTCAGATATGTAATCCAACTTTGACTCAACTCCTAGTAAATCACCACCAGCAATTTCTTGACCATTCCAATTTTTCTTAGAATTATCAAAACTATTCCAAGGTTCTTCATGAGCCCATTCGGGCAACTTCTTCTTACCACTTGAAGCAAACCGGTCTGGAAAAATTTGATAGAAAATAGAATTCTTTAACCACGCTGGATATGCAGGTTTCGCGATTATTAAATAATCGTTATTTGAGTGAACGTCGTGATGATGCAATCCAGCGGCATTCAACCAATCAAATTTATTTTCACCTGCAAAAAGAAATCTATACTTAGTTTGCGGATTAATGATTGGGATGGTGACTTGCCACCAAGATTCAACTTTTTCCGATTTAGATAATTTCAAATATTCAGTCCGTGGTTCTCCATCATGGTAATAACGCATGATGCCTTGATCAAACTTATATGAATTTGGCACTCGCACTTTAAAGGTAACTTTCTCACCTATCTTTGGTGCGGAATTTGAGAGATATAGTTCACTACCATCGTGGTGCGGCAACAGGAATTTCTCGCTAAATCCTCGATCCGTATCCTTTGCCATAGTTAATAGTATTAAGAATACTCAAAGCTACAAGTTCGTGATCGTGGTGAGAGTTACTTAGTGAGCTTTTCTAGAATCCTCTGCTCCAATGGATAGACTTTGGGTTCTAAATCGCCTTTTTGCAACCACCATTCAAAATAGATTTCTAACATACCTAATAGATCATGCTTCGGTGTAAAGCCAATTACATTCATTATTTTCTCCGAACCGAGATAACCATTGTTCTCCGGGAACGGAAAAGCTACATTTCTTAAATCGAAATTAGCGACATCTAAAGCAAAATCATCTGGGTTGTAGGACAAAAGATTCGGTTCCTTTTTACAAACTTTAGCGGCCAACTCTACAAATCCCCGAGAAGTAGTTGCTTGCTTAGTAGCAATGTTAAAAGCTTGTCTATCTGCAGGTTTACCAGCATTTATGATTGCGACAATGGCATCGGCGACATCACCAGCGTAGACAAACGAATGAATTGATTTTCCACCGTTGCCTAGTAAAATTGGTAATCCTTTTAGTAGTCGGCTAAATGCAAATGATTCACGATCTTCATAATTTTCAGGACCCATCACAAACGGTAAACGACAAGACGTTGTACTAAAGAATCCTTTATCGCTAAATTCTAAGAGCAAAGCTTCTGATCGATTTTTCTCTCTCGCATAATCCGCAAAAGGATGAGGTGGCCCTTTAGGGAAATCTTCGGTTATCGGAAAAATATTGCTTGAGGTATAAACAGCACCAGTTGAAATAAAAATATATTTTTCAATTCTATTTGCGAAGAAGTTACCTGCCTCTTCTACCCACGCTGAGGCGTACGCCGAAAAATCAATTACGGCGTCGAATTTTGAATTGGCAAACTGATCTAACGAGCCGGGTAAGGAACGGTCACAAATAACATTAGTTGCGCCAGCATTCTCTTCTCTTGTCCCGCGATTAGCGATTGTTACATTTGCACCTTGCGCTAATAAAGCTTTTAAAACATAACGGCCCATAAATCTTGTGCCACCAAAGAGCAATACTTTCATTTCCATCTCATTTCGATAGTGCGCGCGGATTAATAACTTCATTGTAAACAGTTGACGGCAACTTAGCCAACTAGATAAACTTCACGATTGTGGATCTAATTAGCTCGATTGAAACATTTGAAGCAAGAGTTCCACTTCCGGCACCTCTCGCCGTCGGATCTGCACGCATAACTCATCGAACTTATTCGGTTGTAAAAATTACAACTTCGGATGGAATTGTTGGCGTCGGCTATTGTTACAGCCGCGGCTTGCCCATGGCAAAAATTATTGATGACGTAATGACGCCAGTCGCAATCGGTCAAAGCGCTGAATCTCCTGACGAGGTTCGCAAATTGATACTTGGATTTAATTGGCAATCTGCCGAACATGGTTCAGTGACTTCAGCTGCCAGCGCAATAGACATTGCACTTCACGATATTGCTGGAAAGCGCGCTGGTAAGAGCGTGGCCACTATGTTGGGAGCCACTGTAAGTGAGGTGCCAATCTATTCAGTCATTGGATATCACTATGGGAAAGATGAATCTGGGTTACGCGAAGAAATTGATTATGCGATTAGCCGAGGAATTAATTCATTTAAGATTGTTATGGGAGCAGATACTCCTGAGCGAGATGCCAATCGTTTAAGAGTACTTCGCGAAAAAGTTGGCGATAAACCACTAATCGCTCTTGATGCCTTTAGAACTTTGAAAACTCTAGATAATGCAATCAAACGAGTAAGCCTAATTAAAGAGTATGGCGTCGCATTTGTGGAAGACCCTTTTCTTGAATCCGAAGGCGTTGTCGCTATCGCTCTTCGCGAAGCAACCGGAGTTCCAGTATCTTTCGGTGAATCTCTGGCATCTTCTAAAATGGCTGAGCAAGTACTCCATTACAATCAAACTGATATTTTAAGAATCGATGCACTAGTAATTGGTGGTGTAAGCGAATTTCTTAAAGCAACCTCTTATGCTCATCAAAAAGGAAAAACTTTCGCGACCCACATTCATACTGAAATTCACTCCCAACTAGCAGCAGCTACGCCAAATCTTTATCCCGGTGGCTTGGAGTACCTAGATCCACGTTATGAAATTGATTTATTCCACCACTTACTGCTTAAACCAATAGAAATTCGTAATGGAAAGGCGATACTGAGCACTGAACCTGGATTCGGAATTCAATGGGATTGGGATGCAATTCATCATTTCTCACGTTAGTTAATACCGCATAAGGAGCGCACCTAATTTTGAAACTGCTAACTGAAGTATCGGTTTTACCCTATCTAATTCAACACGGCGTAATAACCGTTGACGAAAAAGTAACCTTTGAAACTTTAACGGGCGGTGTTTCAAATACGGTACTTGCAATCACTACTGACACTCGAAATATGGTTTTAAAACAAGCGCTACCAGAATTAAAGGTTGCAGAAAAATGGGAAGCTGACCAAAGACGAGCAGTTGTTGAAGCTGATGCTTTGCGCCTATTTCATGAGCTAAGTCCAGCGCAAGTGCCCAATTTAGTTTTTATAGACCCGGTTGAGTTTGTTTTGATCATGGATCGAGTTGCCATAAATAGCAGGGTCTGGAAATCCGATCTTTTAGAAGGTGTTTTCGAATTAAACGTGGCAAAAGTATTAGGCGAAACCCTTGCAACTTGGCACCTATACGGTGAAAGTAATCCGACAAACATCGCTCAATTTAAAGAAGATACTCTATTTGAACAACTACGGGTTGATCCATTTTATAGATTTGTATCAAAACGAAATCCGGATTTGCAATCAGTAATTAGTAGTTTGATCAATGAACTTGAAACCGATCACTCCACCATTGTTCATGGCGATTTTTCTCCGAAAAATATTATGGTGGGGCCATCTAACCAAGTTTATATTTTGGACTTCGAAGTTATGCATATTGGTAACCCGGTATTTGATCTAGCTTTTCTAGTGGCGCATTTACTCTGTAAATTCTTCCGCGCCGAAAATGAACAAACAGCTTTGAAATTTTCGCAACTGGCCAAAGTTTTCTTGGATTCGTACGAGAATCTGCACCTAATATCCCCTTCCCTTGCGCTGCATACGGCACTGATATCTCTCGCAAGAGTTGAAGGTAAATCGCCAGTGAATTATTTAAACCCAGCCCAACAACAGAAATTGCAGATTTTTACCAAGAAAGCTCTAACTAATTCTAAAATTACAAATGCTCGCGATTTATTCGATTTGAGCAATCGATGAAAATATCAAAAGTACTCGGTTATCAAGTTCTCGATTCTCGAGGTAAGCCCACAGTTGCTGCGGCAATATCTCTAGAAGATGGCAGTACGCATACTGCAAGAGTTCCTTCCGGAGCCTCGACTGGAAAACATGAAGCGGTTGAACTCCGTGATGAAAACGCATCAATTTCTAATCAGTATTACTCTGGAAATTCCGTAAACCTTGCAGTTTCCAATATAAATTCGAAAATTGCATCGCACTTGATCGGGAAAGAAATAAATCTGACAAGTGTCGATCAAAAATTGAAAGATCTTGACCCTTCTGAAAACCATGTATCGATAGGCGCTAACGCAACTCTAGCAATCTCGTTAGCTGCAGCAATTGCAAACGCACACGCAAATAAAGTTTCGCTTGCTAGATTTTTTCAGCCAGATGGCAAACTTCTAATTCCAATGCCGATGGTTAATATTCTTTCCGGTGGGGCGCATGCAAAGCGAACCTTGGATATACAAGACATCTTAATTGTGCCTACCGGTGCAAAATCTTTTACTGAAGCTCTATCTTGGATTGTTGCCGTGCGTGAAATGGCGGCAAAACTTGGAAGTGAATCGGGAAAAATAACTCATCTGGTAGCGGATGAGGGTGGTCTTGGGATTCCATTTGAATCTATTGAACTAGCTTGCACATTTGTGTTAGAAAGTATTGAAAAAGTGGGATTAAGGATTGGTACCGACATCTCACTTGCTCTGGACATCGCCGCAACGCAATTTTTTGATGGCACTAGCTACAACTTTATTACTCTCGATAAAAAATATTCCAGTGATGAATTTGTTGATTACACCCTAAAGTTAGTCAGAAATTTCCCAATTATTTCTATCGAAGATCCATTTGCTGAAGATGATTGGAGCGCTTGGAATTCATTTTGTACGAAAGCACCAAAAGATTTACAAGTATTGGGTGATGATTTACTAACGACCAACTTGAATCGACTAAATCGAGCAATCAAGGAAGGCTCGGCAAATGCCATTTTGATTAAGGCAAACCAAAATGGTTTGGTAACTTCAACTCAATCGGTGCTTAAGCAAGCACAAACTGCTGGATTTAATACTGTTGTTTCGGCCCGCTCTGGCGAAACCGAGGATTCTTGGTTAGTTGATCTAGCTGTTGGGTGGCGTTCTGGACAAATTAAGGTGGGCTCTACTCACGGTTCAGAAAGAAATGCCAAATGGAATCGATTGCTCGAAATGGAAATTTCTGAAGCTTGTTATTTTGAAAATCCTTTTTGAATATATGTAATTGAAGATAGAATTATAAAATGGCTAAGGTAACTGTCTCGGGAAATTATTACATTTTAGAACTTTCTTTTTGGGAAAAGATTGGCGCATTCCACGCTAGTCCTAAAGCGCGAATCTCTTCATTGGTTTCAATTACCGAATTTAAGGATCCTTGGCGAAGAGAAGTACTTAAAGGTTGGCGTGCTCCGGGGACAGGAATACCATTTATAATATTATTAGGTACGAAGCGCTATCGTGGAGGCAAGGACTTCATTGCCATTTGTGGACGCAAACCTGTTAAAAAATATCATTTCAGAAATGAAGATTTTGTTAGTTGGATTGTTACTTCCTAAATTGACACTCGAATTGGACGGCTTTACGAAAATAGAATTGCGTTAACTCTTTTCAAAATTTCAAATATGGATATATTATTTGTCGGTCAAGAGATAGAGAGACTGTGTGGAGTATGACCACTAAAATTTTTATAGTAGATGATCACGAGATAGTTCGACGAGGTTTAATTGATTTAATTCAATCTGAAGAAGACCTCGAGATAGTAGGACAGGCAGGTACTGTGACCACTGCCCTTAAAGAACTTAAGGACTTAGAAGTAGATGTCGCAATATTAGATGTGCGCCTTCCCGATGGGAGCGGTGTTGAATTGTGTCGAGAGATTAAGTCACTCTACCCAATGGTAAAAATATTAATGATTACATCATTTCTAGATGATGAAGCGCTATTAGGGGCAGTTTTGGGTGGAGCACAAGGATACGTAATAAAAGATATTAAGAATTTGGAATTATTAAAATCTATTAGGCTGATAGCAGGCGGCGGTACTTTATTGGATTCAAAAACTGTCGGATCTGTTACAAATAGATTGCGACAAAGCAGTAACCCTGCAAGTGAAATTTATGAGTTAACTGAACAAGAACAACGGGTACTCGAATTAATTGGTCAAGGTCTAACTAATCGTCAGATTGCAACATCGATGTTTCTAGCTGAGAAGACAGTTAAGAATTATGTTTCATCATTACTTGCAAAATTGGGACTTCAGCGAAGAACTCAAGTTGCTGGCCTTGCCGTTAGGCTAGGTTTGGGTCAACTTTAATTCTTTGCACTCCAAACTGCTTTTGTACCACCGCTTTCCAATGCGTGAATTCTAAAAGAACCATTGTTTGCTTCTGCACGCTTAATTAGGTTTTGTAGCCCACTCATTCGTTTTCCATCCTGGTAGCCAATTCCATCGTCAATAACTTGGATTTCAATGGAGGAATCTAATGCTTGCATTCTTAAATCAATTTTTCTGCCACCTGAATGTTTGACTGAATTGGCTAATAGCTCGCGAACTACGGCAATTAAATCATCGGTAAGTTCGGACTTCACATTTGTGTCAATTGGTCCTATGAAAGTATGGGTAATTTCAAAGTTACCGCTTTCTTTAAACCAGGATATTTCATTTTCGATTCTTGATCTCAAGTTTATGTCAGAATCTGTAGCTTGAAGTGCAAAAACTGTATTTCGAATCTGTTGCACTGTAACATCTAAACTCTCTATCGCTTCTCGAACCTTATTAAGGTTAATTTCTTTCATTTCAGTGTCATTGGAAAGAACCTGAAGTGAAATTCCAGTCGCAAATAAGCGCTGTATCACCAAATCATGTAAATCGCGAGCAATTCGTTCACGCTCTCCCAATAGTGAAAGTTGATGTCGAGCTTCCAGTCCTCGAACGCTATCTATGGCTATTCCCGCAGCGCTAGCTAAAACTGTAATTAATTGCTCATCGTCCGAAGTAAAGTCTTCACCATTGCGTTTCTCTGTAAGATAAATACTTCCGTATATTTCATCTCGAATCTTTATTGGTACTCCCAGAAAAGTTTTCATTGATGGATGACCTTCTGGAAATCCACTTGAAGCCATATGAGACTGAATTGAACTTAATCGAAGCGGAGTTGGATGTTGGAGTAAGTGACCTAACAATCCTTTCCCTTCTGGAAAAGTTGCAATTTCATCAGCGGACTCTTCACTTATTCCAACATAAGTAAATTCTTCTAGTGAGCCATCCTTTCCGATAGCTCCTAGCGCGCCATATGTTGCGCCAGAGAGATAGACCGCATTCTCAACCAGTCTCTTAAGGGATTCTTGAAGGTGCTCTCCTTTTGCAACATCAATGACTGCCTCAGAGAGCGCACTCAATCTATTAATCTCCATATGGAGATTGTGCCTAAACATTTAAATTATGGCGAGTTAGCATCGCTTTTCTGCCGAAGGTCGAGCGTAATACCACCACGCCACAAAGGCTCCAAGAAGCGCAAAGCAACTCACGCCAAGAAAGAAACTCTTAGGAGCAATTAATGAAAGTAGTACTCCAAAAACAAATGGTCCAAAAGCTGCAATTGCACCGGTCCACCCAATCACACCACCAGCTTGTCTTGGTTGAAAAATCATAGGCATTTGTTTAAAAGTGCTAGCGTTACCAACTCCTGCAAAGAAAAATATTGCAATCATTCCCCAGAAGAATTTTGAAAAATCCTCACTGCTTGAAGGTGAAAGTTGGAAAGATGTAAAAATTCCTGAAGTTGCAATGCCAGCTCCGGATATAAATGAAAGAATTCCGCCGCCAAGTCGGTCTGCTATTGGTCCACTAATTATTCGAGCTGCAGAACCAACTAATGGGCCGAAGAAAGCAAACTTTACTGGGTCTGGTGCATTTACAAAATCTCCAAATAAATTTTTTGTTAATAGCCCGAATTGAGCCGAAAATCCCGAAAAAATACCAAAAGTCATTACATAGAGAATTGTCATCAACCAAGTGTGCTTATTATTAAAAATATCAAGTTGATCACGAACACCGCGAGAAGTAATTGGTACATTCTTCAACATAAACCAAGCAATGATGACAGCCAAGATTACAAATGGAACCCATAACAAACCAGCATTTTGATACCAAGCAAAGGTATCGATTCCTTTATCTTTATTTACGAAATGTTGTGGCGCTCCAAGTGTTGCTCCAAATAAAGCCGAGCCAACCACAATAGGAGTTACAAATTGAACAATGCTTACTCCAAAATTACCAACTCCAGCTTGTATTCCTAACGCCAATCCTTGTTTTGATTTAGGAAAGAAATACGAAGTACTTGGCATAAATCCTGAAAACACTCCTCCGCCAAGCCCGGAAAGGAAAGCAAGAGCGAGTAATCCTATAAATGGCGTTGAAGGGGTACGGACTGCCATAGACCATCCGACTAATGGCAAAACTAAAAGTGCGGTTGAGAAAGTTACCAATTTTCTTGTGCCAAGAATTGGTGGCAAAAACATCCAAATCAACCGCAAGCCACCTCCAGCTAACCCAGGCATTGCAGCAATCCAATAGAGCTCCTTTTTACTTAAATCAAAGCCCAAATTGTTAAGTTTAGGTGCAAGAGCTGAAACTAAAAACCAAGTAATAAAGCCTAGAGTTAAGGCATATGTTGTTACCCAAAGCGTGCGCCAAGCAATTTTGGAATCCCAGAGATCTGGATCATTTGGATTCCAATTGGTTAACCAATATTTGGAATCTACTTTTTCTTGGTTTTTGAAATCAGACATTTAATTGCCAACTTTCTGATAGGTGTGGGTTTCAAATCGGTGCTCAAGTTCTGGACTAGCGTGAGACAGCAAACGAACTACCACCAGATGCATCCAAATGCTGGCGGCAAGCGTTAATAGAAAAATTACTATAAAAGTAGATTGTGGTAACCCGGTAAATGCTCGAACATAAACAAAAAGCGGCGGCAATAAAAACCCTCCGAGCGCTCCAAGAGTTCCAACTAGTCCGCCAACTGCACCAACATCTTTAGGAAAGTATTCAGGAATATGTTTAAACACGGCAGCTTTACCAATACCCATCGAGCAACCAACAATAAATAGCAAGAATGTGAAGGGAACTACTCCGAGAGAAAAAGGTAGAACTTCTCTTGGGCCATCGGGGGTTTCCAGAACAATATAACCAAAAGGGGCCGCCAAAAGCAGTAACGCTAAGAGCATGGTTGCGAAGGTGCCATACATTAATTTCCTAGCTCCAATTTTATCCGAGAGATAGCCGCCTAAAGGTCTGAGTAGTGAGGCTGGAAATATGAAAAGGGCCGTTAATAACGCTGCTACTTGCAAATCTAATTCATAAACAGATACGTAATACTTAGGCATCCAAGAAGCAAGTGCAACATAGGCTCCAAATACAACAACATAGTAAAGACTAAATCTCCAGACTTGCACGTACTTTAGAGGTGCAAACATCTCTTTAAGTGGGCGCGTTTCTTGCACATGCTCACCATCTGCAGGTGCAAATATTAGAATCCCTAGCGCTGTAATCAATAATAGAATTGAATATAACGCTGGCACGAATCGCCAACCTCCGGGAATAATTCCACCTAGGTAAGCTCCACCGACAGTGCCTGCAATAACCACTGGGCCTATGAATTTTGTGGCCGAAGCGCCAACATTTCCAGCGCCAAATACTCCAAGAGCAAAACCTTGACGATCTCTCTCAAACCATTGGGCATTCCAAGCTATACCTACGCTAAACAAATTCCCTGCGAAACCAATTAAGAAAGCAAGAATAACCAACCAGAAATAATCGAGTTTTATATGAGCAAGTAAATAAGTTGGAATAGCAGTCATAATTAACATGACAACTGTTACACGTTTCCCACCGATCCGATCAGTAAGCACGCCAAGAAATAGCCGCCAGATTGAGCCATTTAGAATCGCTACCGAGGCCAACCAGGCAAGTTCGGAATCAGTTAGGTTAAACTCTTTTTGAATTGGAATTCCGAGGACTCCAAACATTAACCAAACCGCAAACATTAATGTAAATGCAAAAGTTGATAATGATAAAACCCGAACTGAACCCTTAGTCGCAGTCATAGAATTTTCCTTTGAATTTAGATAAAGCCATGTGTATAGATTCGCAGAGAGCGCTGCGGGTCAAGTAGGGTCTTTGTACCTATTAACCAAGAAAAGGATTCAAGGCAGAATGTGCAAATGAGCAAAGAGAGTCATTTGAGTTCTGGATCAGAAGAGGCGCTAATCAAATTTGGAAGATTTTTTTCCAAGGGAAAAGTCTCGGATGATCTGAGGTCGATCACCAATGATGGTGGTCGCGAAGGCGACATTTTTTATCGGGACCGATGGAGCCATGACAAAGTGGTTCGTTCCACACATGGAGTTAATTGCACTGGATCATGCTCTTGGAAAGTCTATGTGAAAGATGGAATCATCACTTGGGAAACACAGCAAACGGATTATCCATCAGTAGGTCCAGACTCTCCCGAATATGAACCACGCGGATGTCCACGAGGTGCAGCATTCTCTTGGTACACATATTCGCCAACGAGAATTCGTTTTCCTTATATTCGTGGCGTCCTACTTGAAATGTATCGCGAAGCAAAATCTCGGCTGCACGATCCAGTTTTAGCTTGGGCAGATGTTGTTGATGATCCAGAACGAAGAAAACGTTATCAAAAAGCTCGCGGCAAAGGTGGATTAGTCCGAGTTAATTGGAGCGAGATCTCAGAAATAATTGCAGCAGCACATGTCCACACAATTAAAAAATATGGACCGGATCGAGTCTTTGGTTTTTCACCCATTCCGGCAATGTC
>CAZMNB010000020.1:0-902 GCA_964567545.1 uncultured Bifidobacterium sp.
GCTTGATTGTTGATATCGGGCTTCGCGGCTTCTTGCCGGCATCACTAGTTGAAATGCGTCGGGTACGTGATCTAACGCCATATATTGGTCAACAAGTTGAAGCACGTATTATCGAACTTGATAAGAATCGCAATAACGTGGTGCTTTCTCGTCGAGCGTATTTAGAACAAACTCAATCTGCCTCACGCACCACATTTCTTAATCAATTACAAAAAGGCCAAGTTCGAAGTGGCGTAATTTCCTCGATCGTCAACTTTGGTGCTTTCGTTGATCTTGGCGGCGTCGATGGATTAGTTCACGTATCAGAACTATCTTGGAAACATATCGATCACCCAGGTGAAGTCGTTGCCGTCGGTGACGAAGTTACAGTGGAAGTACTAGAAGTTGATTTCGAACGGGAACGCGTCTCACTATCACTTAAAGCTACTCAAGAAGATCCATGGCAAGCATTTGCTCGCACCCACACCATCAATCAAGTAGTTCCCGGTGAAGTTACCAAGCTGGTGCCATTTGGCGCTTTTATCCGAGTTTTTGATGGGATTGAAGGGCTAGTTCATATTTCGGAACTTGCCGAACGCCATGTGGAAATTCCAGAACAAGTTGTTCAAGTTGGCGATCAACTGTTTGTAAAGATTATCGATATCGATCTAGAACGTCGTCGGATTTCGCTTTCATTAAAGCAAGCTAACGAAGGCCACGATATTGAAGTTGAAGCTTTCGACCCAACTCAATACGGCATGCCAGCCCGATATGACGGAGCTGGAAACTTTATTTATCCTGAAGGTTTTGATTCAGAAACTCAAGAATGGCAACCAGGATACGAATCGCAACGTGAAGAGTGGGAGCGTCAGTACGCAGAAGCGCAATCTCGATTCATTGCACATAAGAAGCAGAAAGCAGAA
>CAZMNB010000020.1:912-19114 GCA_964567545.1 uncultured Bifidobacterium sp.
GACCACTCATTCACGGAGACATAGACCAACAACAAGCTGCTGATGCGGCTGCAGTTATTACCGAACCTGCCCCCGAAGCCACACCTGAGGCTGCTTCAGCCGAATAGTTCAATTAAGCAAAGCGCCTCGGTACATATTTTTGTATCGGGGCTTTTGCTTTTTATTTTCACTTAAAGAGGCGATCCCAGAGTAGAAAAGATAGGCTGAAGCAATGTTGAAAGTCGCGCTTACTGGAGGAATTGGCTCTGGTAAATCACTAGTAGGAGAATTTTTCGCTGAGCTAGGCGCTGTTGTCTTTGATGCGGACCAGTTGGCGCGAGATGTAATTGAACGCGGTACAACTGGATTCGATTTAGTTTTGGGAAGATTCGGCGACGCAATTCTCTCTGAAGGCCAGATTAATCGTAGTAAGTTAGCCGATATAGTTTTCAATGATTCGATAGCCCGTAAAGATTTAGAAAGTATTATCCACCCGCTAGTTAAAGCAGCCGGTGATGCAATTATCAAGAACTCACCTTCCAGCGCAGTGGTGATCAATCAGATTCCATTGGTGTTCGAGACAAACGGAGCAAGCCGATTCGATTACATCATCACCGTTGAAGCCCCGGAAGCGCTTAGATACGAACGCCTTAGAGCTAGGGGATTGAAAGATTTTGAGATCGCAAAGCGAATCAGTGCACAAGCTACCCGGGATGAGCGAGTAAGCATTTCCAATTTGGTAATCGAAAATGATGGCGACAAGGATCAACTGTTGCGTAAAGTTGAGACTATCTGGGAGAGCGAGCTCTTGCCGCGCGCGTCGCAGAGCGAATGAGTCAAAAAAACTACATTCCGAAGGCAATAAAACCATTTAAAGTTATAAGCGATTATGTGCCTGCTGGTGATCAACCAGCCGCAATTAACGAATTAGTTGCAAGAATCGAAAAAGGCGAAAAGGACATTGTTCTACTTGGCGCAACTGGTACCGGCAAGTCTGCCACGACTGCTTGGTTAGTTGAGCGTTTACAAAGGCCTACTTTAGTTCTTGCGCCAAACAAGACGCTGGCTGCGCAACTTGCCAACGAATTCAAAGAACTATTTCCGGAAAACGCAGTTGAATATTTCGTTTCGTACTATGACTATTACCAACCGGAAGCGTATGTGCCACAAACCGATACATTCATTGAGAAAGATTCTTCAATAAACTCCGAAGTTGAACGATTGCGTTATTCAGCCACCCACGCGCTACTCACCAGAAGAGATGTAATTGTAGTCGCTACCGTTTCATGTATTTATGGTCTTGGCCATCCGCAGGAATATTACGAACGGATGGTTCTATTGAAAGTTGGCGAGAGCATTGAACGAAATAAGCTGCTGCGGCAATTCGTAGATATCCAATACAAGCGAAACGATATGGCCTTTGAGCGTGGCACTTTCCGAGTACGTGGGGATACGGTCGAAATTATTCCAGTTTATGAAGAGCTAGCGATTCGTATTGAAATGTTCGGCGATGAAATCGAACGTTTAACAACTTTGCATCCACTTACTGGCGAAATAATTAGTGATGTTCAAGAGATTCTTATTTTTCCAGCGACGCATTATGCAGCAGGACCTGAAAAAATGAAGATTGCAATCAAAAATATTGAGGCAGAGTTGGAAATTAAACTTAAGGAGTTTGAAAAACAGGGCAAACTATTGGAAGCGCAACGATTGCGAATGAGAACAACCTTTGATGTTGAAATGATGCAACAACTAGGATTCTGTTCCGGAATCGAGAATTATTCTCGATTAATTGACGGTCGAGAGGCAGGTTCAGCACCGAGTTGTTTATTGGACTATTTCCCAGAAGATTTTCTCTGTGTAATAGATGAATCGCATATCACTGTTCCTCAAATTGGTGCCATGTACGAAGGTGATGCATCGCGTAAACGTACTCTGGTGGAGCATGGATTTAGATTGCCAAGTGCGATGGACAACCGTCCGTTACGATGGCCAGAATTTTTAGAACGCACAAAACAGAAAATCTACCTATCTGCTACCCCCGGAAAATATGAGTTAGAAAAAACTGCCGGCGAGTTTGTTGAACAAGTCATTAGACCAACTGGCTTGGTAGATCCGCAGATAGTAATTAAACCTATCAAAGGTCAAATTGATGATTTATTGCATGAAATCAGAATCCGTAGTGAAAAGAATCAACGCGTATTAGTAACAACTTTAACGAAAAAAATGTCGGAAGATTTGACCGATTATTTCACTGAAGCAAATGTCCGCGTTCGATATTTAC
Source organism: uncultured Bifidobacterium sp. (assembly GCA_964567545.1). Classification (GTDB taxonomy): domain Bacteria; phylum Actinomycetota; class Actinomycetes; order Nanopelagicales; family Nanopelagicaceae; genus UBA7398. Next base: position 3,176 of record CAZMNB010000020.1, read on the forward strand.
ATTCAGAGGTTGATACATTGCGCCGAGTTGAGTTACTCCGCGAACTTAGACTAGGCGAATATGATGTGCTGATTGGAATTAATTTATTGCGTGAAGGCTTAGACTTGCCCGAAGTTTCATTAGTTGCAATTTTAGATGCGGATAAAGAAGGTTTCTTACGTTCTACAACTTCCTTAATCCAAACTATAGGTCGTGCCGCACGTAATGTTTCAGGTGAAGTGCATATGTACGCGGATAATTTGACAGATTCGATGAAACGCGCGATTGATGAAACTAATCGCCGCCGCGAGAAACAAGTTGCATATAACAACGAAAGAGGCGTAGACCCACAGCCGCTAAGAAAACGAATCGCAGATATTACGGATTTAATTGCAACAGAGAGTGATGACACCGATGAACTTCTCAAGGCAGGTAAATCCTCGAATAGCGGTGGTGCCGGGGTATATGTAAAACATCTAGTCCCGCTTCCTAAGCAAGAGTTGATGAACCTCATAGAATCATTAACCGAACAGATGCGAAATTGCGCGACTCAACTTCATTTTGAGCTGGCCGCTAGATTGCGCGATGAGATCCGTGACTTGAAAAAGGAACTCCGGAGTATGGATGATGCGGGGGTGAAGTAAATTAACGATCGATTGATTATTCGTGGCGCGCGCGAACATAACTTAAAGAATGTTTCCTTGGACTTACCGCGGAATTCCATGATTGTATTCACCGGGTTATCAGGCTCCGGAAAATCCAGTTTAGCTTTTGACACAATATTTGCCGAAGGGCAACGACGATATGTGGAATCCCTTTCCGCGTATGCCCGACAATTCTTAGGGCAAATGGATAAACCAGATGTAGATTTTATAGAAGGGTTATCACCTGCAGTTTCAATCGATCAGAAATCCACCAATCGAAACCCTAGATCAACAGTTGGAACTATTACTGAAGTTTATGACTACCTACGGTTGCTGTTTGCCCGTGCTGGCCGTCCGCATTGCCCAAGTTGCGGCAAGGCAATTACTAAACAAACACCACAAAATATTGTCGATCAAATCTTAGAATTACCACCAGATACTAAGTTCCAAGTGTTAGCCCCGATGGTTCGAGCGCGAAAGGGCGAGTTTGTTGAATTGTTCAGAGATTTAGTTGCGCAGGGATATTCGAGAGCTCGGGTGGATGGCGCCGTAATTCAACTCACGGAACCACCAAAATTAAAGAAGCAAGAAAAACACACCATCGAAGTAGTGATTGATCGATTAACTGCAAAAACCGATTCGAAGGGTCGACTAACAGATTCGATAGAGACTGCGCTTCGGTTAGCTCAAGGTTTAGTGACTTTAGATTTTGTTGATGCAAAGAGCGGCGAGAATGAGAAAACTTTCAGCGAAAAACTAGCTTGTCATGATTGCGGTCTCTCATTTGAAGAGATGGAACCTCGTTCCTTCTCATTTAATTCGCCATTTGGCGCATGTCCAGAATGCACCGGTATTGGTACGAAATTAGAGGTTGATCAAGACTTAGTAATCCCAGATGATTCAATTTCAATCAATGATGGTGCGATTGCGCCGTGGGCCTCACGGCAAACTTCTGAATATTTTTTGCGATTGCTCGAAGCGCTAGCTGGTGATGTGAAGTTTTCCATGGATACGCCTTGGAAGAAGCTATCTGAGAAAGCTAAGAGTGCAATTTTGTATGGCTATGAGTACGAAGTCCATGTTAAATATAAGAATCGGTATGGCCGGGTGCGTAATTATTCAACTGGTTTTGAAGGCGTGGTTTCATTCATTCAGCGCAAACATGGCGAAACCGATAGCGACTACAGCCGCGAAAAATATGAGTCCTATATGCGACTAACACCGTGTCCAGTTTGTAAAGGCACCCGGTTAAAGCCAGAAGTACTTGCGGTTAAATTGGGAGAGAAGTCAATCGCTCAAATCTGCGAACTCTCTATCGAAGATTGCGCTAAATTCTTAAAATCTCTAAAACTTACTGCGCGCGAAAAACAAATTGCCGAACGCGTTCTCAAAGAAGTGCACTCTCGCCTAGGTTTTCTATTGGATGTTGGTCTTGATTACTTATCGTTAGATCGTCCTGCAGCTACGCTCTCTGGTGGCGAAGCGCAACGCATACGTCTGGCAACTCAAATCGGTTCTGGCTTAACCGGCGTGCTTTATGTTTTAGACGAGCCGAGTATCGGCCTGCATCAACGCGATAACCGTCGCTTGATTGAAACTCTCACACATTTACGCGATATCGGAAACACACTGATTGTGGTGGAACATGACGAGGACACAATTCGAACCGCTGATTGGATCGTCGATATCGGACCAGGAGCCGGCGAACATGGTGGCGAGATCGTAGTTTCGGGAAGTTACGAAGATTTAATCACGTCAAAAACATCGATAACTGGTGCTTATATCTCTGGCAAACGCAAAATTGAGATACCTAAAAAGCGACGCTTAGTCGATCCTAAGAAATCTATCGTGGTAAAAGAAGCGCACGAAAATAATTTAAAGAATATTTCAGTATCTTTTCCGTTAGGAACATTCGTCGCAGTTACCGGCGTGAGTGGCTCCGGTAAATCAACTTTAGTAAATGACATTCTCTACACAGTGTTAGCCAATAAATTAAATGGTGCTCGCCAAGTACCGGGTCGCCATCGCACCGTCACTGGTATCGATTTATTGGACAAAGTCGTACATGTTGATCAATCACCAATTGGACGAACACCTAGATCGAACCCAGCGACTTATACCGGTGTTTTTGACAAAGTGCGGGCGCTTTTTGCCGAAACAACAGAAGCGAAAGTTCGTGGCTATCAACAAGGTCGGTTCTCCTTTAACGTAAAAGGCGGAAGGTGTGAGAACTGTTCAGGGGATGGCACTATCACCATAGAAATGAACTTCTTGCCGGATGTTTACGTGCCATGCGAAGTTTGTCATGGTGCGCGTTACAACCGCGAAACTTTAGAAGTCCATTACAAAGGGAAAACAATCGCCGAAATTCTAGATATGTCGATTGAGGCGGCAGTTAAATTCTTTGAATCTATCCCTGCGATCCATCGCTATTTGAAAACTATGATGGATGTTGGACTGGGTTATGTTCGACTTGGACAATCTGCCCCAACTCTTTCTGGTGGCGAAGCCCAACGCGTTAAGTTATCGACTGAATTGCAACGCCGTTCTACTGGTAGAACGATCTACGTTTTAGATGAGCCAACGACTGGTTTGCATTTTGAAGACGTTAATAAGCTTCTCCATGTTTTGCAACGGCTAGTTGATACCGGTAATACCGTCATTGTGATCGAACATAACCTCGATGTAATTAAATCCGCCGACTGGGTGATAGATATGGGCCCAGAAGGTGGCAATAAAGGCGGCACCATCATTGCGGAGGGAACTCCAGAAGCGGTTGCGAAGAACAAAGCGAGTTACACCGGCAAATATTTAGCGGAGATGTTAAAGAAGTAGCCATGGCTGACCCACAGAGCTATCGGCCGAAAGATGTACCGGATTCACCAGGTGTTTATCGTTTCTTCAACGCTAAAGACGAAGTTATATATGTAGGCAAAGCAATCTCACTTAAATCACGACTAAATTCCTATTTCCAATCTAACCTCGCGGAGAAGACTAGAAAGATGGTTAACTCAGCCGTTCGGGTTGATTGGACCGTAGTAAATACTGAGGTCGAAGCGCTCCAATTAGAATTCAGTTGGATTAAAGAAGAGAACCCGCATTTTAACGTGCAATTCAAAGACGATAAGTCCTATCCATTCTTAGCAGTCTCCATAAAAGATGAATTCCCACGTATCTATATCACTCGTTCCCAGAAGCAAAAAGGCGTAAAACATATTGGCCCGTTCGCACATCCTTGGGCGCTGCGAAGTACTTATGAAGTTCTATTAAAACTATTTCCAGTACGTTCTTGCACCGAGAGCAATTTCCTTAGAGCCCAGAAATCCAACCGACAATGTTTACTGGGTGATATCGGAAAATGCGCAGCGCCGTGCGTTGGTTGGGTGACTCCGAATGAACATCATGAGATTGCCAAGAACCTAATTAAATTTTTGGATTCGAACCCAGAGAACGTGACCGAAAGGTTAACCGATGAAATGTTAAGTGCTGCTGCAGCCGAACAATTTGAAAAAGCGGCCAAACTTCGGGATCAACTGCAAGCTCTCACAAAAGCGCAAGAATCCACCGAGGCATCGCTCTCCGAAGAGATCACCGCAGATTTCATTGCAATGCATGAAGATATTACGCACGCCGCATTCTCAATCTTCATTGTGCGCCATGGTCGAATCACTGGCTCCCGTTCCTGGGTGGTTGATTTACAAGAGGTTCCGGAGGGCGATTCGGTAATGGATGCTGCGCTACCTAAGATTTATAGCGACTTTGAGGTTCCGCGCGAAATCTTGATCAACCAACCAATTACTTCTGAAGCTGGCGTTGTCGAATGGCTAACCCAAAAACACGCAAGTGCGGTCGAAATCAAGGTGCCGCAACGGGGTGAGAAATTCGAATTACTTCAGACCGTTAAACGCAATGCAAATCAAGCGCTTATTCAATTCTTAAGCAAACGCGCAAACGATGCTGGCGTATCTGGTCGAGCGCTAGAGGAGATAGCAACTGCGTTAGATCTTGCTGAACTTCCATTGCGAATAGAATGTTTTGACATTTCTAATATTCAAGGAACTTCTGTGGTTGCCTCGATGGTAGTTTTCGAAGATGGTCAATCGAAAAAGAGTGAGTACCGTAGATTCTCTATAGATGACGATGCTGGCTTTGACGATACCCGCGCTATGCATCATGTCATCACTCGCAGATTTAAAAGATATCTTGCAGAGAAAGATCTCGACTTAACTGAGCTGGAAATGAGTGGCGCAAATCGGCCAAAATTTGCATACCCACCTCAACTAATAATTGTTGATGGTGGAGTAGGCCAAGTTAATGCAGCTGCGAGAGCGCTATCGGAGTTAGGAATTACAGATATTGCGCTTTGTGGTTTAGCTAAAAGACTTGAGGAAGTCTGGCTTCCGGAGGTAAAAACTCCAGTTATGTTTCCCAGACATAGCGAGGCGCTCTATCTCTTTCAACGAATTCGTGATGAGGCGCACCGATTTGCAATTACTTTCCATAGGTCAAAGCGATCAAAATTGATGCTCGAATCCCTCTTGGATGAAATCCCGACTTTAGGTACGGCGCGAATTTCTGCGTTGCTTGAACATTTCGGGTCAGTGTCAGCTATTCGCAAAGCCGATGAGTCGCAAATTTCTCAAATACCTGGAATCGGCGAGAAAATTGCCAAAGTCATAGTGGATTTCTTAGCTCAACAAAGCGCGCCCGAGAATGTAAATACCAGTACCGGGGAAATTTCTTAAGGTGCTTGACAGATATAGCAAGATATTAGCCATGGAAGGTAATCAATGAACCGCGAGTTGGTAGTTATTACCGGCATGAGTGGGGCTGGACGCTCAACAATTGCCCACGCCATGGAAGATGCCGGGTGGTATGTAATTGATAATTTGCCGCCCTCACTATTGGCAAACCTCTTTGATTTAACCGAGAAAACTGTGGAATCAATCGCGGTAGTGGTGGATGTTCGTGGTCGGCAATTTTTTGATGATTTAAATAAGTCATTGGCAGAGCTAGTTGAAAAAGGAATATCTCGTCGAATTCTATTTGTTGATGCTTCCGATGATGTTTTAGTTAGAAGGTTTGAATCGACTCGTCGTCCGCATCCCTTACAAGGAAATGACCGAATTGTTGATGGAATTATTAGAGAGCGTGAAAAATTGCGAGAACTAAGATCTGGCGCTGATTTAATAATAGATAGTACGAATTTGAATATTCACCAGTTGGAGAAGAAAGCTGCAGAACTTTTTCATAAAGAGGGGAGCGCTGACCTAAAAGTTAATGTGCTCTCCTTCGGATATAAATACGGAATTCCGGTCGATGCAGATTTAGTTATGGATTGCAGGTTTATACCTAATCCACATTGGATCCCAGAATTGCGTCCGTTGAATGGAACCGATGCGCCAGTCCGCGAGAAAGTATTGACAGCCGAGAATGTAAATGAATTCCTAGATCGCTACATCGCTTTGTTTGAAACTATTGCAGATGGGTATATTCGTGAAGGCAAAAAATTCATTACATTAGCAGTTGGTTGCACTGGCGGAAAACATCGAAGCGTTGCGATCGCCGATGAACTAAATCTCCGCCTACAGAGAGTGAAATTGTCGCGGGGTCAAGAGATTTCAACGCAAGCAATTCATCGGGACTTAGGACGTGAACGGTAATCGTGCTGTTAAATCCGGATTTAAAGGTAGTTGCTTTAGGCGGTGGTCATGGACTCGCTGCAACGCTTACTTCGCTACGTAGGCTAACTTCGCATTTAACTGCGATTGTTACGGTTGCAGATAATGGTGGATCAAGTGGAAGTTTGCGCGAAGAATTTAATACCTTGCCACCGGGAGATTTGCGGATGGCGTTAGCGGCGTTATGTGCCGATGATGAGTGGGGTAAAAGTTGGGCCGAGATAATGCAGTATCGGTTCACTTCTACTGGTGCCATGAATGGCCATGCGGTTGGTAATTTACTTTTAGCGGCACTTTGGAATAAAGATGGCGATCCCGTCCAGGGGTTAGATCGAGTTGCTTCGCTATTGAAAGTTGTTGGCCGAGTACTTCCGATGGCAATAGAGCCGTTAGATATTGAAGGAACTTTTCAATCCTCGGTTGGTAGAACAATTACTAGAGGCCAAAAAGAAGTTGCAATTGCAAAAGGAAAATTAGAATCTTTACGAGTAATTCCAGAGAGCGCTGCCGCCACACCAGAAGGTCTAGCTGCCATCGCAAACGCAGATTGGATAACTTTTGGTCCAGGATCTTGGTTTTCCAGCGTGCTCCCACATTTTTTAATTAAGCAGCAAATTGATGCGATCATGAGATCAAAGGCGAAAAAACTAGTGATATTAAATTTAGATGCAACACCATCAATGCGAGGCGATGAGTTTGCCGGAAGTACACCGGCAGAGCATTTATCGATATTGCAGAAATTTGCACCAGGTTTTCGCTGCGATATTGCACTTGCTGATACATCTGTTGCCCTAGATAAAGGGTCTATGGAAGTCGCAGTTTCTGCTCTCGGAGGCGAATTAGTTGTGGCCGATATCGCATCTGCGGGGAGTGTGCATCACGATCCAGAAAAATTGGGTCCCGTAATCAGCCACATTTTCATGCGATAGATGCTTGGATACGGGCAGGAGTAAAGGAGTTTATAAATGGCAATGACAGCATCGGTAAAAGATGAGTTAAGTCGGCTCTCGATTACCAAACCTTGCTGCCGTAAAGCAGAGGTATCTTCGATTTTAAGATTTGCTGGTGGATTGCATTTAACTTCCGGAAAGATAATGGTGGAAGTTGAATTAGATACCGCGCAAAGCGCTCGACGATTACGTAAAGATATTGCAGATATTTATGGCCACGAAAGCGACTTGGCTGTAATCAGCGCCGGTGGCTTACGTAAAGGAAGTCGGTACGTAGTTCGGGTAATTAAGGACGGCGACGCATTAGCCAGACAGACTGGTTTAATAGATAGCAATGGTCGTCCGGTTAGAGGATTGCCACCACAAGTTGTGTCGGCCGCGTTATGCGATGCTGAAGCCGCTTGGCGGGGCGCGTTCTTAGCGCATGGTTCATTGACCGAGCCAGGACGGTCTTCTGCACTTGAAATTACTTGCCCAGGTCCAGAGGCAGCGCTTGCACTCGTTGGATCGGCGCGCCGGTTAGGGATTGTGGCCAAAGCTAGAGAAGTACGTGGTGTTGATCGAGTAGTAATTAGAGACGGTGATGCGATCGGAGTATTACTAACTCGACTTGGAGCTCATGAAAGTGTTCTGGCTTGGGAAGAGCGCAGGATGCGTCGCGAAGTGCGTGCAACCGCAAACCGGTTAGCGAATTTTGATGATGCAAATTTACGTCGTTCCGCCCGCGCCGCGGTAGCAGCGTCGGCTCGAGTACAACGCGCAATGGAGATATTGAGTGCAGATATTCCAGATCATTTACGCGAAGCTGGTGAACTTCGGATTCAACATGGCCAAGCAAGCCTAGAAGAACTTGGTTCCCTGGCGTCACCTCCGATGACTAAAGATGCAATTGCGGGCCGAATTCGTAGATTGTTAGCAATGGCCGATAAGCGAGCGCAGGATTTGGGAATACCCGATACTGAAGCAGGGCTATCACCTGATTTGTTGGGATAGTACGCAGATTCTCGACTGTTAAGATTGGCTATACCCACAAAGTCGTGGTCTTTTAGGAAGTAAGTTTCATAATTTTTCAGCATAGTTCATCGGAACTTTAGAAGTGGAGTCATTGTGGTAAAAGTCGGAATTAATGGTTTCGGTCGAATTGGTAGAAACTTCTTCAGAGCAGCGCTCGCTCCAAATTCAAATATTGAAATCGTGGGCATAAACGATCTGACCGATAATGCAACTTTGGCGCACCTTTTGAAATATGACTCGATCTTAGGTCGACTAGGGCTCCCAGTTACATTCACCGATGACACCATCACGGTTGGTGGCAAGACAATTAAGGTTTTCGCAGAACGAGACCCAGCCCTACTTCCTTGGGCAGCAGTTGGCGCGGAAGTAGTCCTTGAATCTACTGGGCACTTCACCAAAGCGGCAGATGCAAAGAAACATATTGCTGCCGGTGCAAAGAAAGTTATCATTTCAGCGCCGGCAACTGATGAAGATATTACGGTTGTTATGGGCGTGAACCACACTCAATATGAGAGCACAAAACATCACATTATTTCAAATGCTTCATGCACAACAAACTGTTTAGCGCCGATGGCAAAAGTTATAAACGATACCTTTGGAATTGTGCGTGGGTTTATGACAACTGTGCACGCTTACACAAACGATCAAGTAATTCTGGATTTCCCGCACAAAGACCTGCGTAGAACTCGAGCAGCAGCAACAAACATCATCCCTACCTCCACTGGAGCTGCAAAAGCAATCTCGCTTGTCTTGCCAGAGCTAAAGGGCAAACTAGATGGTTATGCGCTTCGAGTTCCAGTTCCAACCGGATCAATTACAGATTTGACTTTGGAGCTTGCTCGCGAAGTAACGGCGGCTGAAATCAATGCGGCGATCAAAAGTGCTTCCGAAACTACACTTAAAGGCATCTTGCTTTATACAGAAGATCCAATTGTTTCCTCAGACATTGTTACCGACCCACACTCCTGCATATTCGATGCTGGAATTACTAAAGCAAATGGCACCATGGTTAAAGTTGCTGGTTGGTATGACAATGAATGGGGTTACTCAAATCGATTAGTTGATTTAATCAGTTACGTGGGTAAATCGCTCTAATGTATATTCCAAATCTCGCCTCTCTTGATGTAAAAGGGAAGCGAGTATTTCTCCGTTGCGATTTAAATGTGCCATTAAAAGATGGCGTCATTACCGATGATGGCCGAATAAGAGCTTCGCTTCCAACAATTACCGCCCTGCTTGATAATGGAGCATCCATAGTAATTTGCGCCCATCTCGGTCGCCCAAAAGGAGAGCGCAAGCCAGAACTTTCGCTGGCTCCGATTTCTATTAGATTAGCCGAACTTCTCAATCGAGAAGTTAGATTTGCTACAGATGTAATTGGTGAATCTGCCGCAACAGCTCTCGCTTCGCAAAGAGCCGGCGGGATAGTACTCCTAGAAAACATTCGTTATGAATCAGCCGAAACTAGTAAAGCTGAAGATGAGCGTTCTGCATTAGCGAGCAAGCTAGCTAGTTATGCGGATTTATATGTGGGAGATGGATTTGGGGCTGTTCATAGAAAACACGCTTCTGTTTTTGAAACTGCAAAATTACTGCCACATGCTGCCGGTAAATTAATCTCAGCGGAAGTTGAGGTGTTGCAGAAATTAACGGTAGATCCTGTTCGGCCATATGGAGTAGTGCTTGGTGGTGCAAAAGTTTCCGACAAAATTGGTGTGATCGCGAACTTGTTAGAAAAAGTAAATGTTTTGGCCATTGGTGGCGGGATGCTATTTACTTTCTTAGCTGCGCAAGGCAAAGAGATTGGTAAATCCTTAGTCGAGGTTGATTCAATTCCAATTGTAAAAGATTTATTAATCCGGGCAAAGAGATTGGGAGTTGAAATTTTATTACCAACCGATGTTGTAGTAGCTCCAGCTTTCGCTAATGAATCACCAACAACTGTTTTGGTTGATAAAATTCCCGCTGATCAAATGGGCTTAGATATCGGTCCAGATTCAGCGAAAATTTTTGCAGATGCAATTAAAAAGTGCCAGACGATTTTTTGGAATGGCCCAATGGGTGTCTTTGAGTTTTCAAACTTTGCCTCTGGCACCAAAGCCATTGCTGCGGCGCTTACTGAGGTTAAAGGTTTGGCGGTGGTAGGCGGTGGGGATTCTGCAGCTGCAGTGCGCGCCTTAGGGTTTACGGATTCACAATTCGGTTATATTTCAACCGGTGGTGGCGCCTCTCTTGAATATCTTGAGGGAAAGGAGCTGCCAGGTTTGACCGCATTGCAGTCTTAAATTTGATGGCAAGACTTAGAGGAGTGAATTGTGCGTAAGCCGTTAGTTGCTGGTAACTGGAAGATGAATCTCAATCACCTGGAAGCGATTGCGGTGACTCAAAAACTGGCTTATTCAATCAATGATAAAGATTACGATGCCGTTGATATAACGATAATTCCACCGTTTACCGATATTCGTTCCATTCAAACCTTGGTTGATGGCGATCGTTTGAAGTTGACCTATGGCGCACAAGATCTTTCGCCAGATTCCTCTGGCGCATTTACCGGAGATATATCTGGTTCCATGCTTAAAAAATTAGGCTGCACTTATGTATTAGTAGGCCACTCCGAGCGACGCGCTATCCACAAGGAAGACGACGAGCTTCTTAATAAGAAAGTAAAAGCCGCACTAAAAAATGAATTAACGCCTATTTTCTGCGTTGGCGAAGAGCTGCCGATCCGCGAAGAAGGTACTCATGTTCAACACGTACTCAACCAAATTCGAATTGGATTACGCGGTTTTCATAAACCAGATTTGAAAAAGATTGTTTTTGCTTATGAGCCAATCTGGGCAATTGGAACTGGAAAAACTGCTACCCCAGAGGATGCGCAAGAGGTATGCGGCGCAATTCGCGAAGATTTGAAGAAGTTTGGCAGCGATGAAATAGCTGAAAATGCGAAGATCCTTTACGGTGGTTCTGTTAAATCTGCAAATATCGTCGACATTATGAAACAACCCGATGTGGATGGAGTCTTAGTAGGCGGAGCGAGCCTCGATCCAGAGGAATTCGCCCGCATTTCGAAGTTTCACCGAGTCCTTTAGCGCGGTATCCTTACGCCTTGGACAAATCCAGCACATCAATCCGAAATTTTAGTTCGAAAACTTGTTAGGGGTTATTCAGTGAAGTTAGCGCTCTCGCTCTTATTAATCATCACCAGCGTTTTGATGATTCTGCTGGTGCTTTTGCATAAAGGAAAAGGGTCAGGACTATCAGATTTATTTGGTGGTGGAATTTCATCGACCTATGGCGGATCTTCAGTTGTGGAACGAAACCTAGATCGAATCACTATTGTCGTTGGTGGGCTCTGGTTCGCTAGCGTGGTCGCACTTAGCTTGTTGTTAAAAAATTAATTTTTATTCACGCTAGGAAAGGAAAATCATGGCCGGTGGTAGCGCAATCCGTGGATCTAGAGTTGGCGCGGGTCCGATGGGAGAAGCCGAACGTGGCGAAGCAATTGCTCGTTTTCGAATTTCGTATTGGTGCTTAAACGGACATGAAACCAAACCTTCATTTGCTGAAGATGGCACCGTTGTTATTCCAGATGAATGGGATTGCCCACGTTGCGGATTTCCCGCAGGTCGAGATAAGAGCAACCCACCTAGTCCGATTGTAAATACTCCATACAAAACCCACCTTGCTTATGTAAAAGAACGTAGGACTGAAGCAGAAGCGCAGAAAATTCTAGAAGATGCGCTCCGCAATCTACGTGGTGATGACGAGGAATAAAGTAGGGTAGACTTCAGCCGCATCGCATTCGCGGTGTAGTTTTATTCATACGAGCGTCAAATACGCTCTCTTGCGAGTCTTAGCTACCAATCTTAACGAGACGCGCTTGTTGTCTCGATTGGTGTTTACATGTCATTTCTTAAATTGGGCGTTAACGCTGCGCTCGTACGTACTCTTACTCAATATGAAATAACGGCGCCGTTCCCCATTCAATCTGCCTCGCTTCCGGACGCAATCTCGGGTCGCGACATTTTGGGTCGTGGGCAAACTGGGTCTGGCAAAACTTTAGCTTTTGGACTTGCGCTACTAACTCGCCTTGCTGATCGCAAAGCAGTTCCAAATAAACCGCTTGCACTAATACTCTCGCCAACTCGTGAACTAGCAATGCAGATTACCGATGTAATCGGTGATTTAGCACCGGTAGTTGGGCTCAATGCACAAGTTGTAGCCGGTGGATTGTCGTACCACAAACAACAACAGGCGCTTCGCCGTGGCGTTGCAATCGTGGTTGCCACACCAGGTCGCTTGATGGATTTGATGGAACAGAAGGATGTAATTCTTTCGGATGTTGAAATTACAGTTCTAGATGAAGCGGATCAGATGGCCGATATGGGTTTCTTGCCTTCAGTTAGAGAAATTTTAAATAAAACTAAAGCAGATGGCCAGCGGATGCTGTTCAGTGCAACTTTAGATCGTGACGTTGACTCATTAGTGAGAAAATACCTTAAGAATCCTGCCACTCATTCAGTACAGAATGAAACAGCCTCTGTTGTAAAAATGAGCCATCACGTATTAGTCCACGAAGCAAATCATAAAGATGAAATCACCTCACAAATTGCAGCTAGAGATGGCCGCACAATTTTCTTCGTTCGAACTAAACGCGGTGCAGATAAATTAACCGAAAAATTATTACGTGCTGGCGTCAAAGTCGGTGCGCTGCATGGTGGAAAAACGCAAGCAGTTCGCACTCGAACACTCGAACACTTTAAAAATGGTAAAACTCTAGCTTTAGTGGCCACCGATGTAGCGGCTCGAGGAATCCACGTAGATGATGTCAGTTTAGTTGTACACGTGGATGCTCCAGCAGATCATAAAGATTATCTACATCGAGCTGGGCGAACTGCACGCGCTGGCGAAAAAGGAACAGTGGTTTCGCTTGTAACTATGTCGCAACGTGGCGAATTAAAGCGAATTACGGAAAAAGCTGGAATACGTCCAACTACAACTTCGGTATTGCCGGGAGATAGCGAACTAATCAAAATCACCGGCTCCCGTAAACCAAGTGGAGTGCCAATCGTAACTGCCGTTACAAAAAGTGATTCAGCAGCAACCAATTTCCCAAAACGAAATCGTCCCTCAAAATCTCGGCGCACATCTAACGCCCGTAAAGAATCCGGACATGGTGAAAATTCAAGAAGCGAGTCACCAAGAAGTTCAGCGATCAGAAGTGAAGGCGGAGGTAGCAATTCTGGGCCAAGAAAATATGGTTCAGAACGCGGCGCTGCTGGAAAACCTAAAAGTCGAACTGGAGCGCGTAGGCGAGCTCGTTAAAGCGATTTAATTATTGCTAGTAATTCAGAAATCCCGTTCTTTCGATCACGAAGGTGAATTCGAAGGAGCGGGAGTTTTCTATTTTCCAACGCTTCGCCATCGCCTATCGCTTGCGCCATATTCAAAGTTTGAAAGCCGTAAATTTGATTAGGAATCGCAACCTCCGTTTGAAATGCGCCAGTTATTTGAATAAATGAACCAACTTGCGGTCCACCCTTATGGAACTGGCCGGTCGAATGCAGGAATCTTGGCCCCCAACCAAAAGTAGTAGGAGTATTTGATTTTGTTGCGATCAATTCACGTATTGCAGAAATCTGTTGGTTTCCAAATCGATCCAAGTAGGCCATGATGGAGATGTATCCATGCCCAGATATTGCCTCCGAAATATATTCAGCAACACTTTCAAGGTTCTTCCTGGAAAATATCTCAAGATAATTAGTTTTTAAAAGTGGAGGTGGCAATTTAACTTTGCCATCACTCCAACGCGATAAAAGTTCGTTTGTTTGATTTTTTGCCTCAGTTACATTTGGCTGATCAAATGGATTTACTTTTAGAGCCACACACAAAAGCGCCGTTACCCATTCCCAGAAGATAAATTGTGCGCCGAGTGTGCCCACTACCGATAAATCGCCGCTGCCATCGAATGTAATTACAGGATGCTTACCACCAATGGCTGCGCCAGAATTCTCGATCACGATTGGCAAGAGGCCCTTTTCATCCTTGCCGGTTGATTCTGCGATTAATTGTTCAATCCAATCACTTAAGCCTGGGACTTTACTACCGCTATCAGTAAAAGCGGTGAATGCAAATTCGGATTGAGCCAATAGGTAGGCCATTTGGACCGCTACTGAATTGTTTTCAGTTAAGTGTCTTTGAGCAGCGTTTGCATCATCAATCAGTATCGAAACATCCACACCTATCAATGCTGCTGGGACCAAACCAAAAGCAGTTAGTGCGCTAAATCTGCCACCAACTTTTGGGTCAGCACTAATAACTCGAAACCCAGAAGCGCGAGATGCAATATCTAAGGGCGATTCGGGGTCAGTAATTATTAAAATTCGTTCGCTTGGTTGAATTCCGGCACTTTGGAATTTAGCTTTAAATAGCGCGAATTGAGAAGCAGTTTCAACAGTTGATCCCGATTTAGAACTAACAATAACTAAAGTTTTCGAAAGATCACCATCAAGCACATCTGAAATTTGATCTGGATCTGTGGTATCAACAATTGTTAAATCTTTACCTAAAGTTCTGCTAATCACTTCCGGCGCTAGCGATGAACCGCCCATGCCACAGAGGAGTATTTTGGATAATTTTGCTTCACGTACCCAGGCCGACAATGCATCAAGCTGGGGTAGTAACTCTCTTGAAGTGACCGGCAAATCTAGCCAGTTCAAACGAATGTTTGCTTCTGCGCTTGCGGCTTCGCCCCACAAAGTTGCGTCCTTATCTGCCAATCTTTTCGCAGCGGCTAATAAATCCTGAAACTGGCGCGAACTTCGATCTATTTTTGTAAGTGCAGTTCCGGAGAGCGAAATGCCATCTGTTTTACTCAAAGGGAGGCCACTTTCTTTACCGTCTCAATTAATTCAATCCAAGGAGCAACAAATTTTTCGATACCTTCGCGCTCCAGTTTGTTAGCGACTTCCTCAATTGAAATCCCAACCACGCTAAGCGCTTTTAGATCTAATTCAGCGACTTCAAAACCTGGAGTTAGCGCATCACCACGTACTTCTCCGTGATCTTTCACCGCATCCAACGTTCCTTCTGGCATGGTATTCACGGTATCTGGTCCAGTCAGTTCGATTACATATCGTGTATCGTCATAAGCCTTATCTTTAACTCCAGTGGATGCCCAAAGTGGCCGTTGGATATGTGCGCCATTATTTTTCAAAGTTTTCCATCGCTGACTTGCTTTAACTCTTAGGAATTCTTGATAAGCCAATCTTGCGTTGGCGATCGCAGCTTTCCCAAGAAGTGCGGTCGCTGCGGGAGTTGCAAAAACTTTTAATTGGCTATCAACTTCAGAGTCCACCCGACTAATAAAAAATGATGCAACTGAGTGAATTTCAGTTATCGACTCACCGTTGGAAAGTCGAATCTCAAGCCCATCCATGAATGCGTCCAAAACAGCTTTATAACGTGTAACTGAAAAAATTATCGTTACATTTACGCTAATACCAGCAGCAATCAAGGCGGTAATTGCTGGCAAGCCCTCAACCGTTGCTGGAACTTTAATCAATAAATTGGGACGGTTAACTAGTTTCCATAGTGAGATACCTTGCGCAATGGTGGTTTGAGTGTCGCGGGCTAATCTTGGATCAACTTCAATGCTTACCCGGCCGTCTA
>CAZMNB010000021.1:0-18872 GCA_964567545.1 uncultured Bifidobacterium sp.
CCAACACCGAGCGCTGCCGAAGTTTCTGGTTCGTAAACTAAAGCCGCGTCATTGAGTTGTAACTTATCCAGCGCCTCCCGAAGCATTGGATATTCATCACCGTCGAGTGGATAGAGCCCAGAGAAAACCATTGGTTTTGGGTCGCTATATCCAGCAAGTGCCTCGGTAGCCGGATTGTTATAAGTTGTGACGGTATCTCCTACCCGAGATTGCCGTACATCTTTAACGCCAGTTATTAAATAACCTACTTCGCCAACGCCTAAACCTTTACTGGCTAAAGGTTCGGGTGAGATGACGCCGACTTCTAACATTTCGTGCTTAACCCCAGTTGAAAACATCTGAATCTGATCACGCGGTGAAAGTTTTCCATCAAATACCCGCACATATGTAACTACGCCTCGATAAGTATCGTAAACCGAATCAAAAATTAACGCTCGCGCTGGCGCGTTTGGATTCCCAACTGGATGTGGAATCTGTTTAACAATTTGATCAAGCAATTCCGTAACACCAGCGCCGGTCTTTCCCGATACTCGTAAACAATCTTCGGGCTGGCAACCAATCAATTTTGCAAGTTCTTCTGCGAATTTCTCTGGTTGAGCTGCAGGCAAATCGATTTTATTTAATACTGGAATGATGGTTAAGTTATTTTCCATCGCAAGATATAAATTTGCTAGCGTTTGGGCTTCAATTCCTTGTGCACAATCGACTAGTAGCACTGCGCCTTCGCATGCAGCAAGCGAGCGCGAAACTTCATAAGTGAAATCAACGTGGCCGGGGGTATCGATCATATTCAAGATATATTCATTGCCGTCAATTCCAGATCGCCAAGGTAGCCGCACCGCTTGACTCTTGATTGTGATCCCACGTTCGCGTTCAATATCCATACGATCTAAATATTGAGCTCGCATATTTCGAGCTTCAACAACTTCAGTTATGCCGAGCATTCGATCAGCGAGCGTTGATTTACCATGATCGATATGCGCGATGATGCAAAAGTTGCGAATTTGAGCTGGATCAGTAGCAGCTGGTTGTGGCGCTTTACTTAACGAGATTGCAGGCATTGCTTACTCCACCTAATCCCGACCTCAAACATTTAAAACACGGTTCGGTCCAACAAGACCGAAGAAATTACTTAACGCCAGCTTTGTGAGCTGACTTTGCCATTGCTGATTTTTTATTAGCAGCTTGGTTTGTGTGAATTACACCTTTTGCTACTGCAACATCTAGCAGGCGGGAAGCGGTTTGTAGTTCAGTTGTGATCGCTTTGTTATCGCCGGCAGTAAGCGCATCGCGGAAACGACGAATCGCGGTCTTGATAGTAGAGCGCGCCGATTTGTTACGTTCACGAGCTTTGTCATTGGTCTTAATACGCTTGATCTGAGACTTAATATTGGCCACGAACTAAACCTTCCATCTTTACTTATCTATTCTCGCCTAAGGGACCTTCGGCTGATTAAGGCGGTAAGGCTACCAGCCTGCTTAGCTTCGACTCAAACTGGCCTTTTTTCGCCCAGTAGCAATGGCTGAAATCGCTCTTTCTAGCGCATAAATCGGATCAACCGCAGCGCCTTTAACTGCAGCATCTGCAGTTGCTACTTCTTGAACTGCATGAACAATTGCAGCAGGAGACCAATTGTTGAGTTGGCGCCTAGCTTTATCTATCTGCCAAGGTGCAAGTCCAAGTGATCCAGCTAATTCAAAAGATTTTGCACCTCGAGGCGCTCCCGAAACTTTCGCAAGAGTTCTAATTGCGCTCGCCAAAGCGCTCGTAATCATTACAGGGTCAGTTCCAGTTGCTAGCGCGTTCCGAAGTGCAATAAGCGCTGCTTCTGGATTTCCATCTAACGTCGCATCAGCTACATCAAAACCTGTCGTTTCAACCCGTCCTTGTTGGTACTTATTTACATCTGCAACAGTAATTGCAGCTTTAGGGTTAAGAGTATCAAAAGCTATCTGACTACATACTCCAGTTAATTCTCGAATATCACTACCAAGTGCATCAACTAACGCTTGTACGGCGTCGTTTTCTATTTTCCGGTGCAACCTATTGAATTCACCTCTTACAAAATCTAATTTCTCGCTCTCTTTCTTAATCGGTTCACATGTGATTATTTCAGGTTTCAATTTTTTAACTTTTTCAAGGAGGGCTTTTCCTTTTACGCCACCTTTGTGGGTAAAAACTAAGAGCAGTGCCGGATCTGGTTCCGCTAAATATCGTTCTACCTCCTCTTGCACATCCATAACTAAATCTTGCATATCTTTAATAACTAAAATTCTAGATTCGGAAAATAAGGATGGTGCGGTTGCATCGGCAAATTGCCCGATTTCAACGGTCGCCCCATCAAGTTGGGTAACTTCTGAACCTGCCCTTGCCTTTAAGATTTCGGAAACGGCGCGATCGGCTAAAACGCTTTCTCCACCTTGAATGAGAAAGATCGAAGCGCTTATGACCACTTTATTCGCCACCATTCCTTTCCGGAGTTACGGCTTGAAATAACTAAACGATGCTGCGAATCGTAACTCCAAGAGAATGAAATTGCCCCTACTAAATCTGTGCGAAAGGTTTTTGCCCCAATTTGTTCAAGAAATCTAATAGTTTTGGGCGATGGGTGGCCATAGGGGTTCTCACGCCCAACGCTAATGAGCGTTATCGCCGGCGATAATCTTTGTAGCGCTGCTAAATCCTGATATTGGGACCCATGATGAAACATTTTTAGAATTCCCACTTTCTTAAGCTGGTTACTTTTCAACAAATCCTGTTGTGGAGCGGGCTCTAAATCACCTGCCGAAAATAGGGTGACTCCATTCAAATCGAAGAATATTGCAATTGAACCATTGTTAATCGCGGAACCTTCCCCGGCTAAAACTTCACTGTTAGCACCAGAGGTGGAATCTCTTGGCCAAATTACAGTTGCCGTCAATATTCCGTACTCACTATTTATTGTGGCGCGATCGGCTGCTTTAACTTTTCTAATCTCCAGCCCATTGAGAAGTTCCATAGTATGCCGATATTCAAAATCAGGTAGTCGGCTCTGATTGATCCAGATTGAAATAACTTTACGATTTCGAAGAGCGCCTAATAAACCAGCAACATGATCGGCATGAAAATGAGAAAGTATAAGTAAATCTATTTGAGTTATACCGCCACTTCGCAGACAGGTATCAATCAAATTTGGATCGGGTCCGACATCCACCACTACTGCGCGATGTGGCGCAGTATGAATCAACATCGCATCTCCTTGACCAACATCGCATTGCAGAACCCGCCAATTCTTTCCGGGAAATCCACCTAAATACCAAGGAGATTGCAAAAACAGCGTTAGCAGGATTACCGGGGACAAAATTATTTTCCACTCTCTTCTAAATCTAATCAACAAAAAGATTCCGATGCTGACCAGCGCTGCTGAGATGGTCAAACCTTGAAAACCACCTGCCATTTTCAATATTGGCGGCTTGCCACCGATTGATGCCACCCAAGTTATAAATACAGCGAACGGTAGGCTTAAATTCAAAATTATGGTTGAGACATTAGGTAGAACCAATATTAAAATTGCAGCTAGAAACCCTAGAATTGTCAGTGGTGTAATTACTGGTGCCACCAGAGCATTTACTGGGATTGAAGTTAGTGAAATCTGCCCAGAAAGCGCCACTATTACTGGGGTACAGAGCACGGTTGCAGCTATCGGTATTGATAGCAATTCTGCTAAAAAACTGGGTAACCGAATCTCCAGAAAATTCGAGATTGGTTTGCTTAGGAAAATTATCCCAGTCGTTGCCAAAACCGAGAGCACAAATCCGGCATCAACGCCTTGAAATGGATCGATTAAAAGTAGTAACGATATCGCTGCGCCAAGGGCTGGCACGCTCTGCGATTTCTCACCTTCAGACTTTGCAAAAAGTAAAACGGCGGCCATTACAGCTGCTCGCAAAACTGAAGGCGAAGCTCTAACCAAGAAGATAAATCCGATTAGAAATATCGCTGTAATTAATATTCGATTTCGCCGTTTCTTGAAAACGAACTTTGTAATCCAGAGTACGAACGCAGTCACAATTGCCAAGTTTGCGCCGCTTACTGCTGTGATATGAGTTAGCCCGACTCTTCGCATTAAAACGGTAAATTCGGGAGTTTGTAAAGAGGTATCTCCTAATACGACTCCCGGAATAAGGGAAGCTGCATTACTTTTTCTACCAGAGAGCTCGGCTCGATATTTGCTACGAATTGCGTTTGTGCCACGATCTAGAAAATTTCCAAAACTTAATATAGAAATTTTCTTGGCACTCAGCGCCGCGCTAACTCGTCTTTCTTTGGTTAGACCCAATTTTCCCGATACTTTGATTCGCTCCCCCGGGTAAAAAGAATTCTTAGAATTACTGTAAACACGTAATGGGATCCGTACCGTATAAATTTTTCCATCAACTGCGACGGAATTGGCTCGCATCAAGAAATTAATTGAACTTGGGTTTATCCGTGCCCCGGTAATGAGGGTTGCAGTAACTTTGGAATCGGTTATCACGGTACCGGTAATTTCTGCACTCTGACTTGCAACTGCTAATTTGGCAATTAAATTACCGGAGATGCTGATCTCACGAATAGCTAGAGATCCAGAACCGGTTAATATTGCAAAAATCAAAATCGAAGCCGCGCTTTTTCTAATTGAAAATAAGGTAATTAACCCAATTAGAGCTTCAAAAATAAAACTTTTAAAACCGGAAAAATAGAGAGTTACCGCACCAAACCAGAGTCCAACTCCGCAATATAGAAGTCGAAAATCAATCTGATATGCGGCACTTAGATGCGAAGTCGGTCTTTTATGTCGTTGAATTTTGCTCCGCCAATGCCAGAAACTTTTTGGAGATCTTCAACACTTAGGAAGAATCCGTTTTTATCGCGATAGGTAATAATCCGAGCGGCAAGTACTGGACCAATTCCTGGTAAAGAATCAAATTCACGTTGAGTTGCTCGATTGATATTAATCTTTCCAGTAATAGAAATTGCTGCTCGACTAGTTGGATACCCAACAAAAATTTGTTCGCCATCTACTAAAACATGGGCTAAGTTGATATCACTTAAATCAACCCCGGTTTTTGCTCCACCGGCTTTCGTGATGGCATCAATGGCCCGTGATCCGATTGGAATTTGATAAACCCCAGGGGCTCGCACCTTTCCAGTCACATCAACAAAAATATTAACAACTTCCGAAATCTGAGATATTTCTGGCGTGGGTAGCGTAACGACAGTTGAATTGTTACTTCGACTTGAAAGAAAGAAGACGATTGAAAGGGAGAGTGCCGCTGTAAATATGATTATTAAAGCTCGTTTATGCTCGTAACTAAAATCAGGAATCCGCTCTCGTAAATCTGAAAAGTTCATTTCGTAATAGAACTGCAAATTCAACTAAAACTTTCTTGTTTTTGCGCAAAGTGTTGATGATTGATTGCTGGGGATTACTAAATTACGATATTAACTAATTTAGGTGCGCGCACAATTACATTTTTAACGGTTACATCAACTAAGCCTGCAACGATTTCTGGGTTGGCAAGAGCTATCGCTTGAAGTTCTGTCTCTGTGATCGTAGGCGAAACCTCAATGCGATCCTTAATTTTTCCATTGATCTGCAAGATTGCGGTTACCGCATCTTCCACTAATAATTTTGGATCAAAAGTTGGCCAACCTGCCAACGCTATGGCTGGTTTATGTCCTAACCGTTCCCACATCTCCTCCGCGGTGAACGGGGCGACTAGTGAGAGCGAAATCGCGATAACTTCCGCAGCCTCCCGAACTGCAGGGTCAGCGCCGCCACATCCACTATCTATTGCCTTTCGAACCGCATTTACTAGTTCCATAATTCTGGCGACAGCGACATTAAATCTAAATGATTCAACAGCGAAACCGATCTCATGTAACGCTTTATGGGTAATTTTTCGGAGCGCCAAATTGCCACTTTCGAAATCAATTCCTCGGTTGCTGGTTACATCACCAGAAATGCGCCAAGCGCGATTTAGGAATTTAGCTGAACCTGCTGGAGATACGTCAGACCAATCAACATCATCTTCGGGTGGTCCGGCAAATACCATAGATAGCCGAATTGCATCTACGCCGTGATTTTCTAATTCATCTGAAAGGCGTACTAAATTTCCACGACTCTTGCTCATCGCTGAGCCATCTTTCAAAACCATTCCTTGATTTAGCAATCTAGAAAACGGTTCGGTGAAACTTACATATCCCATATCGTGCAGAGCTTTAGTAAAGAAACGTGAGTAAAGTAAATGCAAAATCGCATGAGTAACTCCGCCAACATATTGATCAACGGGTAACCAAGTGTCGACTTCCTTCTTATCAAATGGTGCATCATGGGTATTGGTGCTGGTATATCGCAGGAAATACCAAGAGGAATCTACAAAAGTATCCATAGTGTCGGTATCACGCTTGGCTGCTGCTTTGCACTTCGGGCATGGAACATTTACCCAATCCGTTGCGGTCGCTAGCGGTGAAGTACCTTTTGGTTTTAAATCTAACCCAGTTGCGTCGGGGAGTTTGACTGGTAATTGATCAAGCGGCACTGGAACTTCACCGCAGTTACCACAATGAATAATTGGAATCGGAGTTCCCCAATATCTTTGACGTGAAATTAACCAATCGCGTAATCGATAATTGTTTGCCGCTTTCCCAAGTTTCTTTGCGGCAAGTTCGCCATTTATCTTTGTGATTGCCGCTTCAGAAGAGAGCCCGTTAAGGGAACCTGAATTGATTAATTTACCTTCACCAGCGGTGGCAATTCCCGAGGTTGCTGGGTCCTCACCATCTGTCTCCACCACAGTTCGGACCGGTAGTTTCATCGCTCGTGCAAAATCCAAATCTCGTTGATCGTGAGCCGGCACCGCCATAATTGCGCCAGTTCCATAATCAGCTAATACGTAATCACTCGCCCAAATTGGGATTGCCTCGCCATTGACTGGATTAATTGCGTAACGATTTAAGAAAATACCACTTCTTGGTCGATCAGTGGCAAGCCGATCGATATCACTTGCGGCTTTGACTGATTCAAAATATTTTGTAAATTCAGTTTCAACTTTACCGGCTATGGCAAGTTCTTTAGCGAGTTCGCTATCGACTGCAACAACCATAAAAGTTGCGCCATATAAAGTGTCTGGTCGAGTTGTATAAATCGTGATTGGTTCAGTTCTGCCTTCGATTTCAAAAACGACTTCGGCACCGACAGACTTACCAATCCAATTTCGCTGCATGGTTAAAACTTTTTCTGGCCATTTTCCTTCTAAGTCAATCATGTCGTTAAGCAATCGTTCGGCATAATCAGTAATTTTGAAGTACCACTGATTTAATTTCTTTTTTGTTACTGCGTTATCACACCGTTCGCAAAGTCCCGCCACAACTTGTTCATTTGCTAATACCGTTTGGCAATCCGGACACCAGTTGACTGCGGAATCTTTACGATAAGCCAGCCCGCGTTCATACATCTTTAAAAATATCCATTGATTCCATTTGTAATATTCTGGATCGCAAGTGTGAAGTACTCGATCCCAATCAAACGAACAAGCATACCGACGCATTGATGCTTTTTGAGTTGCAATATTTTCGTAGGTCCAACTGCCTGGGTCTGAATTTCTTTTGATAGCAGCGTTCTCTGCTGGGAGCCCGAACGCATCCCAACCAATCGGATGCATTACATTGAAACCTTTTTGTACCCAATAACGCGCAATAACATCACCCAGCGCATATGCCTCTGCGTGGCCCATATGTAGATCCCCAGACGGGTATGGAAACATATCGAGCACATATTTTTTAGGACGCGGATCTCCTACTTTTCCGGAGCGAAATGGCGCAATCTCATCCCAAATTGGGAGCCACTTCTCTTGAACAAAGTGAACGTCATACGCCTCATGCATAAGGGGTAGGTTACTAGTTAGCGCTACTTACTTTGGACCGTAGCTTTTCTAGTTCAACGCCCATTTCGCTCGGCAATTTCGGACCGATGGTCTTAAACCATTCATCAATCAGCGGCAATTCATTCTGCCACTCTGATGCATCAACGCGCACTGCGGCTGCTAGATCCGCAGAAGTTACATCTAAGCCATCAACATCAATCGCACCTGGGCTTGGCGCAAAGCCAAGTGGTGTTTCGATGGCACCGGCATCTCCTTCAATTCTTTCAATTGCCCATTTAAGAATTCTAGAATTTTCGCCGTACCCTGGCCATAAGAATTTTCCACCATCTCCTCGGCGGAACCAATTTACATAAAAAATCTTTGGTAATTTATCTGGGGAACTCTTTTTTCCAATTCCGATCCAATGTTTCAAATAATCGCCAACGTGATAACCAATGAATGGCAGCATTGCAAATGGATCGCGGCGGACTACTCCAACTTGACCAGTTGCAGCCGCGGTGGTTTCGGAAGACAAAGTTGCACCCATGAATACACCGTGGTTCCAATCACGTGATTGCATAATTAGCGGAATTGTTGTTTTCCGTCGACCGCCAAAAAATATTGCGGAAATTGGAACACCAGTTGGACTCTCCCATTCCGGTGCAATGATTGGACATTGCGCAGCCGGAGTGCAAAACCTTGAATTTGCGTGTGACGAAAGTTCACCGCTTTCCGGTCTCCAACTTTGACGTTTCCAATCCGTTAAATGCGCTGGCGGAGTTTCGGTCATACCTTCCCACCAAATATCGCCATCATCAGTTAGCGCCACATTCGTAAAGATCGAGTTTCCTTTTTCAATAGTGCGCATTGCGTTGGCATTTGTGCCCCAGCCCGTTCCAGGTGCAACGCCAAAGAAGCCGAACTCCGGGTTGGTTGCATATAAACGACCATCATCACCAAACCGCATCCAGGCAATATCATCGCCGAGAGTTTCAACTTTCCAACCTTTAATAGTTGGATCCAACATCGCGAGGTTAGTCTTTCCGCAAGCAGATGGAAATGCTGCAGCTACATAATGAACTTTTCCACTTGGCGGTGTTAATTTTAAAATTAACATATGTTCTGCAAGCCAGCCTTCATCGCGACCCATTACAGATGCGATTCGTAGTGAATAACATTTCTTACCCAATAGTGCGTTTCCACCATAGCCAGAGCCAAATGACCAAATAGTGCGCTCTTCTGGGAATTGCACAATGTATTTAGTTTGATTACACGGCCAAGGCACATCTTTTTCTCCGACAGAAAGAGGTGCACCAACCGAATGTAATGCTTTTACAAAATGTCCATCAGTTCCTAACGCATTTAACGATGCGGTACCCATTCTTGCCATGATTCGCATTGAAACCACAACATATGCGCTATCGGTAATTTGCACGCCAAACATCGGGTTCTTTGAATTTATTGGTCCCATACAAAATGGAATTACATACATAGTACGACCACGCATTGCGCCACGATATAAATCGCACATAATATTTTTCATAGCGCTTGGGTCCATCCAATTATTTGTTGGACCGGCATCTGATTCATCTACTGAACAGATATATGTTCGATCTTCGACTCGAGCTACATCGGTTGGATCTGATGCACACCAAAAAGAGTTAGGTTTTTTCTTTAATGGAATAAGCGTTCCTGCCGTTACCAACTCGCTAGTGAATCTTTTCCACTCAGAATCTGAGCCATCACAAATATATATTTGTTCAGGTTGGGTTAATTCAGCAACCTCTGAAATCCACGCAGATAAACCAGCATGTTTTAATTCCTGGATCTTCATTGATCCTCCCCGCCTTATAACGGAAGAGTAATACTCTTGGATTACTTCGACGCGGTTTAAATTGTTTACTCGGTCACAAGTTGCTGAAATCGGATCACCCGGAGGTATTGCGGTTCGGCAGGTCACAAATTAGGCTCACCCAATCAATTACCTACATGGGGGTACAAAATGAATAAGAAAAAGTTTTCAATTCTCGCGCTACTAGCGCTCTCGGCAATGGTGCTAACTGGCTGCGCAAAGTCTGAAACTTCAAGCGAAACGGCATCGGCCTCCTGCGCCAAAGCTGACCTTCAGACTTTAACGTCAGGCAAATTAACTATTGCGACTGGCCAACCCGCCTATTACCCATGGGTTATTGATGATAAACCTGAAACTGGGAATGGTTTCGAAGCTGCAGTTGCATATGCCGTAGCTAAGCAACTCGGGTATACAAACGATGAAGTTGTATGGGTTCGCACAACTTTTGATGGCGCAGTTGCACCTGGTGCTAAAACTTTCGATTTCAATTTGCAACAATTCTCAATTACCGATGAACGAAAAGTTGCAGTCGATTTTTCATCTCCTTACTACACGGCACCTCAAGCAATCGTTTCCTTTGCCGGAAGCAAAATTGAAGGAAAAACTTCTTTCGCAGATTTGAAAGGCGCAAAGTTAGGTGCTGCTGTCGGTACAACTTCACTTGATGCAATTTCAACGCAAATCGGTGGGACACCGCAAGTATTTAACGACAATGCTGCTGCAGTATCTGCCCTAAAGAATAAGCAAATTGATGGATTAGTTGTTGATCTTCCAACTGCATTCTATCTTTCTGGCGTCGAAATTCCTAAGGGAATTATCGTTGGGCAACTTCCGTCAAGCGGTGTTGGTGATCATTTTGGACTTTTGCTTGCAAAAGATAGCCCACTTACCGCATGTGTGACTGGAGCTGTTGATGCGATCACTGCGGATGGAACGCTCGATGCGATAACCACAAAATGGTTATCGACTGAAGCAGGCGCACCTGTAATCAAGGAATAGTTTCGGGTTAAGGAAGTTTGGCGATCATGGCATCTAATAGTTCATGGTCGCCAAGCTCTCGGGAATTAGAGCGCCGCGCTACTAGACGTCGAATATCTAAGCGTCAGTTTTTAATAGCCACCATTTCTTCAATAATCGTAATCGGCACTTTACTAAGTGCAACAATTACTTCGCCGGGCTGGGAAGTTGTAAAGAAAACCTTTTTTGATGTTGATTACGGCAAGGAAGTTTTGCCTACTGTAATTAGGGGACTCTGGCTTAATTTAAAACTAACCGTTATTGGCTCAATCTGCATTGGCGCTATTGCGCTCTCACTAGCAATTTTGAGAACTACTAAATCAGCTGCGCTCACACCATTTAGATTTCTTGCTGCGGCATACACCGACATTTTTCGCGGCGTGCCACTTTTATTAGTAATTCTCTTAGTTGGGTTTGGTGTTCCGGCACTTCAATTGCGTGCAATCACTAGCAATGTAACAATTCTTGGCTCAATTGCGGTGATACTTACTTATTCAGCTTATGTTTCTGAAGTTATTCGCAGCGGAATCCTCTCTATCCATCCGAGTCAAAAAGCGGCGGCGAGATCGCTAGGTTTATCCGGAGCGCAGACCATGCGGTATGTAGTGTTGCCACAAGCATTACGCAGAGTCATCCCACCATTGTTAAATGATTTTGTTTCACTTTTAAAAGACACCGGCTTAGTTTCTATTTTAGGAGTAATTGATGCAATTAGAGCTGCCCAAATTAATAGCAGCAGGACTTTCAATTACACACCATATGTAGTAGCAGCAATTCTTTTTCTTCTAATTACTATTCCCTTAACGAGGTATACCGATAAAGCAATACGCACTTCATATTCCAAGCAGAGCGCTGAAGGCGCAATTTGATGCAACCAGTTCTAGCCCTTAAGAATTTACGGAAATCATTTGGTGCCGAACTAGTAATCGATGATTTATCGTTGGAAGTTCCGGTTCATACTGCAACCGTTCTGATTGGCGCATCGGGATCTGGAAAATCTACACTTCTTCGCTGTATAAACCTTTTGGAAACTATAGATGATGGCGCTATTTTTCTAGATGGAATCGAGATTTCGGATCCGGAGATTGACCCAGATGAGGTTCGACGAAAACTAGGGATGGTTTTCCAATCCTTTAATTTATTTCCACATATGACGGTTCGTGAAAATATTGCGCTTTCCCCACTAAAAGTGCATAAAAAATCTAATGAAGAAGCCATTGAAATTTCAAATCAACTTTTAAAGCGTTTTGACTTATTGGATAAAGCTGAGCAATACCCAGATCGATTAAGCGGTGGACAACAACAACGTGTTGCAATTATTCGATCGCTCGCAGTTAACCCAAGACTCTTATTGTTGGACGAAGTAACTTCTGCGCTTGACCCAGTCTTAGTTAATGAAGTGTTAAGCATTGTGCGCGATTTAAAGAGCGATGGCATGACTATGGTGCTTGCCACACATGAAATGGGTTTTGCCACACAAGTTGCAGATCAAGTTTGTTACTTGGAATCCGGCATGATTATAGAACGTGGCACGCCTAACGAAGTTATTGGTAATCCAAGTAATCCCAAGACTAAAGATTTTCTTAAACGAGTTCATCAAGCTGGACGACTTTAAGGTACTCTCCCCGACATGGTCATTGAAAGATATAAACTTGCACCTGGTTTAGAAATATCGCGAGCGGTTACCGGTTTATGGCAGATCGCTGATATGGAAAAAGGCGGAAAGACTCTAGATCCGGTTGCTACTTCCACATTTATGGCACCTTATGCAGATGCTGGGTTAAGTACTTTTGATATGGCTGATCATTATGGTTCGGCCGAAATAATTGCCGGCTATTTTAAAAAAAATAACCCAAGTGGAAAATCCGCCACTATGTTAACTAAGTGGGTGCCTAAGCCTGGTCCAGTAACTCGTGAGCAAGTTCGTTCAGCAATTAAAGAGCGATGCGATCGCTTACAAACTGAAAAAATTGCATTACTGCAATATCACGCTTGGAACTTTGCAAATACATATTGGTTGGATGCGTTAATCTATTTACAGGAATTAAAAGCCGAGGGTTTAATCGGAGCAATTGGAACTACAAACTTTGATTCAGCGCATTTGCGCATAGCAAAATCTAGTGGCGTTGATTTGGTATCAAATCAAATTTCGTATTCATTGATTGATCAACGCGGTGGTGGAAAGATGGCGGATTACTGTGCCGAAAATGGAATTGCAATTTTGGCCTACGGGACTTTATGTGGTGGTTTTCTTTCCAGTAAATGGCTAGGAATAGCTGAGCCACCCGCCGATAGTTTAAGTAACTGGTCCTTAATGAAGTACAAACGGTTTATTGACGCTGCTGGGGGTTGGGAAAAATTTCAAAACGTTCTGCGAACCCTAGATAAAGTCAGCAAGGAAACCAATCGCTCGATTTCAACAATTGCCAGCAAATATCAACTTGGACAAAAAGCGGTAGGTGCAGTAATTATTGGCGCGCGACTTGGCGAAAATGCACATATTAATGATGCCGCTTCGCTCTTCACATTTGAACTTTCCGATACCCAAAGCAGCGAAATTTCAAAAGCGCTTGCTGAACTTTCACCAATTCCAGGTGATTGCGGCGATGAATATCGAAAGCCACCTTATTTAACCGCATCTGGCGATTTGAGCCATCACTTAGAAGATTTCCCACCAGTATATAAAGCGATTAAATCCGCTGGCGTCACTCGAATTGATTCTGGCACCACTTGGGAAATTCTAGCTGGGTATTCTCGTGCGGTTAGGATTGAAAATCGAGTTTTAGTATCAGGCACAACTGCTACTCATGGCGCGTTAGCAATCGGTGTAAATGACCCAATTGCACAAACCCATTTTGTTATAGATAAAATTGAGGCATCGCTCGAATCATTAGGTGCAAAACTTACCGATGTAGTGCGTTCTCGAATCTATATAAGTGAAATGAAAAATTGGGAAGCCATTTCTAGAGTCCATGGTGAAAGATTTGCCGATATTCGCCCTGCTAATACCATGGTTGAAGCAAAATTAATCGGTAATGAATACTTAGTTGAGATTGAAGTTGAAGCGGTAATCCAATGATTAAGCGCGAATTAACTCCTGGTTATGAGATTGCACCAGTTATTAAAGGCGGATGGCAATTAAGTTCTGGACATTCTTTAGATCGGAAAATAACAGAAGATCAAGCCGTATCCGATACCGTCGCATTTATAGAAGCGGGAATTACAACTTTAGATTTTGGTGATATTTATACTGGGGTCGAAGAGATAATTGGTAAAGCGCTCTCAAATTTAACGGCTAAGAAAGGCGCTAGTGCGCGCGATCAGATTCAATTACATACCAAATATGTACCAAACGAGAAGTTTCTAAGCAATTTCGATAGACGTGATGTCAGCACCATTGTAAATCGCTCACTTTCTAGGTTAGGTGTGGATCAAGTAGATATTGTCCAACTCCATTGGTGGAAGTACGAAGATCGCCATTATTTAGATGCCATGGAAGAACTATTTAAATTAAAGGAAGTTGGCAAAATTAGGCATATCGGCATCACAAATTTTGATGTTGAACGATTGAAGGAAATGGTCGCGGCTGGATTTACTCCGGCGAGTCATCAAATTCAATATTCGATTTTGGATCGTCGCGCTGAAGCGGGCATGACGGAATTTTGCATCGAGCACGGAATAGGAATTCTATGTTATGGAACAGTTGCAGGCGGATTTTTCTCCGAGAAATTCTTAAGTAAGCCAGAACCATCATCTGTAGAAACCCGATCAAATGTTAAATACCAATTGATTATTGATGAATTCGGTGGTTGGGATTTGTTCCAAGAACTTCTAAATGTATTAAACAAAATTGCAATTTCGCACCAAACTGATATTGGCACCGCCGCATCCGCGTGGGTTCTTAATCGTCCAGCAGTCAAAGCGGTAATTGTTGGAGCCCGAAACATTTCGCATATGAATTCAAATTTGAAAATTCCTACCATCAAATTTACCCCCGATGAATTATCAGGTATCGATGAAGTTCTGAAAAGGTCAAAAGGACCAAATGGTCCGGTTTATCATCTAGAGCGCTATTTTGATAAACATCGAAACATTATGCATACCAACAATAACTAAGTTAAATCTCCGGAATTTAATTTAACTTTTCGAGTTCGTTCAATTCGCATAACGACGCGTTCATCTGGATCAGGGCAGACTGCAAATGAATCTTTTTCTAACCAATCACCATCCGGCAGCTGTCGCTGTTTCGCTGGGAGTAGCGGCATCACGGCTTGGATTGCGTAGATACAAAAATGCTTGCCTTCGGGAATTCTTAGCTCCGCACTATTTGTTACTTCGAAGTAATCTCCAACTTTCAGCCCACAAACTGACCGGCCCTCGATTCGGTCTACAACCACCCGAAGATCGAAGAGCTCCATATCATTAGATGTCGCTTCGCTCACATCAATTATCGTAAAGGATTGGCAGACATAAGCCTATTTCTTCAAGTAAGTTTCACCTACTCATTACCCAGGCGATCGAGGTAGGCACGTGGCCGAGTTTGTGCAGTTGCTCTTCAATGGTTTAGTTGAGGGATCAATATTTGGTATGGCTGCGCTTGGAATCTCATTAGTTTACTCAGTACTTCATTTAGTTAATTTCGCAGCGGGTGACTTTTTAACCCTTGGTGCGTTCACAACGTTCTTTTTAGTTACCTCGCAACGGGTTCCATTTGTACTGGCCGTCATACTTTCGATGGTAATCGGTGTACTAATTTCATTACTACTCGAATTTATTTTGTGGCGCAAACTCCGACGCAGTGGCGCGGGCATGCTCGCCCTTTTCCTAGTTGCAACCGGAATCGCATTTATTCTCCGTCAATCCATTTCATTAATATTTGGTAGCGATAGCCGTCGCTTTGATTTAGACCAGTTAAAAACCTACGAATTTCTCGGCGCGCAAATTGCCCGAACGCAATTAATAGTTTTACTCTGCGCCTCAATTGCAATAACTGGGATTGCCTTATTTATTAAGAAATCCAATATTGGTAAGGATATGCGGGCTTATTCAGATAATGCCTCGCTCGCAGCTGTTTCTGGAATAAATGTGGAACGAGTAATTATTGCGACCTGGACGATCAGCGGAGCATTCGGTGCACTTGCTGGCGTGTTTCAGGGAACGGTGCAAGGCCAATTTACAAACGGAATGGGTTTAGATCTTTTGCTTTCAATTCTGGCAGCTGTTGTACTCGGCACAATTGGTGATGCATATGGAGCTTTGATCGGTGGCTTTGTGCTTGGCGTTGTGATGGAACTTTCAACTTGGGATGCTCTAGCTGGTGGTATTCCATCTACATACAAACCAGTAGTTGCTTTCGCAGTTCTAGTAATCGTGTTGCTTTTCAAGCCTGAAGGTATTTTCGGCGTGAAAGCGAGAAAAATTTAATGACCGCAATACTGCAACCAGGTTTCTGGGTTTTCATATTAACGATGTCTGGAATCTACGGAATATTCACACTCGGGTTACAAGTTCAATATGGCGTTGGTGGAATTTTAAACTTTGGGCACGTTGGCATGATGGCGCTCTCTTCCTACACAATGGCCATTTTAGTTATTGCGCACGGTTTTAACTTCTGGATTGCTGCTGCATCAGGAGTGGCAGTTGCAGCGTTAGGTGGTGCTTTTCTAGGGTTAACTACGCTCAGGTTAAGAGGCGATTACTTCTCTATCGTGAGTATTGCGTTCTCCGAAATCGTTAGATATGTAATTTTCAACTCCGACGGCCTTACTGGTGGTGCGCAGGGTTCACTAGCGATCATGCCAATCGGTGATGCATACCCTTCTTACACAGATACTTGGGACACAATTCTTTATTGGATTCGAGATCGCTTAACGCCCATATTAGGCGACAATGCAGATCGCGATCTGGCAATGGGAATACTGGTCTGGATCACACTGGGCATATTGTTATTTATCGTTTCGAGAGTTGAACGTACTTCATGGGCGCGGGTACTTCGCGCAACTCGGGAAGATGACGATGTGCCATCAGCGCTAGGAAAAAATGTTTTCCGATTTAGGTTGCAGGCTGTGATTATCGGATCAATTATCGGAGGTATCGCCGGGATTTACTGGGCGTTACAAGTTTCACTACTTTCGCCAGATGATTTCTTAACCATTGTTACTTTCTATGCTTGGATGATTTTAATTCTCAGCGGCGCTACCAAAGTAAAAGGTCTAGCAATTGCTGCAATATTCTTCGGCTTTTTATATGGCGGAACTCGTTTCTTTACTTTCTGGCCATTTTCATTTTTTGATTCCTCGCAACGTTCTTACATGAGAATTATGATTATTGGAATGGTTTTAATTTTGTTGATGATCCGTCGCCCACAAGGAATCTTCGGTAAGCGCGAGGAGATGGTCCTTGAATAATTTAATTCTTGAAGTTAATGATGTGGCAGTTGCATTTGGTGGCGTAAAAGCTGTCAACGGCGCAACTATGAGCGTGGGCGTGGGCAGCGTAACTTCTGTAATTGGCCCAAATGGTGCTGGTAAAACCACACTCTTTAATTTAATAAGTGGCGCTATTAAGCCCGATTCTGGAACCATTCTTTTCCAAGGATTTGAGATTCAAAAACTGCTCCCGCACAAAATCGCAAGTCGAGGAATCGTCCGTACTTTCCAAGGAGCAAAAGTAATTAAGCGGCTCAGCGTTTTAGAGAATTTAATGCTCGGTGCGCAAAATAACCCGGGTGATAATTTGATTAATTTCCTTAACCCACGAGCACGTAACGCCTTTGAAAAACAAGCTCGCGAGCGAGCGATGGAACTCTTACAGCAAGTAGGCATTGAACGTTTTGCAAATGATTACGCTGGAATTCTCTCTGGTGGACAACGAAAACTATTAGATTTAGCGCGCGCATTAATGGCGGAACCGGTTATGTTACTTCTCGATGAACCCTTCGCTGGCGTTAACCCGACTCTAGTTGAGAAATTACTTGAAGTACTAAATGCGCTTAGAACTGAACATCATTTAACTTTTCTACTTGTTGAGCACGACTTAGAGACCGTCATGAATATTTCAGATCGAGTTGTGGTGATGGCAGAAGGTCGAGTAATTGCGGATGGATTGCCGAACTCAATTTATGATAATCAAGCTGTAGTCGATGCATACCTCGGCACCAGAAAGTTGAAATCATGACAAAACCATTATTAAAAATTGCCGGCCTTGAAGGTGGATACGGCGATATCAAAATTCTAAACGGTGTAAATATTGAAGTTCCTGAAAAATCTGTGGTGACAATTGTTGGTCCAAACGGTGCTGGTAAATCCACCATCATGAAGGCGATCTATGGCATCGCAAGAGTAACTGCAGGTTCAGTGACCATTAGCCATGAAGATAAAGATATTGATGTATTAGCAACTAAGCCGTATAACCTTTCTAAAATTGGAATTGGTTATGTCCCACAAATCGAAAATATTTTTTCAGCAATGACTATCGATGAAAACTTAGATGTTGGATTTATCCCAGAAGCTGGTAAGCCACTGGGAGAGTTAAAAGAAAGTATGTATGAGCGATATCCAGATTTACTTTCCAGGAAACGGGATCGAGCCGGTCAACTTTCAGGTGGACAGCGACAGATGTTGGCACTTGCACGCGCCTTAATGTCGTCCCCAAAACTTCTACTGCTGGATGAACCTTCGGCTGGATTAGCGCCGGCTTTAGTTGATCAACTTTTTGACGAACTAGTCCGAATCAATCAATCAGGGGTCACGATCTTGATGGTCGAGCAGAACGCCCGCCGCGCCTTGGAAATCTCCAGTTATGGCTACGTTTTGGATATGGGCAAAAATCGTCACGAGGGGGTAGGTAAATCCCTCGCAGTAGACCCTGAGATCGTAGGCATTTATTTCGGAAAACGAACTACAAAGTAACAAATTGTTACGCTAGCATTTGCCTCCCGAGTCCTGCCCTCGTAGGACGAATTAGTACTAGGAGCTCTATGAATAAGAAGCGTGGCGCCCTTGTCGCATCTGCGGCATTAGCAATCACCGCACTATTTACTTCATCACTTCCAGCAAACGCGGCTGCCGTCGATATCCGTATCGGAACAGTCCAACCTATGACCGGCGCAGGATTTGCT
>CAZMNB010000022.1:0-8822 GCA_964567545.1 uncultured Bifidobacterium sp.
TAGAGCTTCACCCATTCGAGTTAAAAGCAGCATCTTATAATTTAAAACATTTTTAAATTTCTTTGGAACTTTCCAAATTAGTTTACGAGCCACAATCGTAGTACTTGCACTAGTTCCAACAGTTGCATTTGCCACATCGCAAGAAGATTTTCCAAAACCAACTACCACTACATTTTTTCCTTTAACATCTGAAAGATTATGAAAATCTACCGTATGCATAATTTTTCCACCTGCGGCTTTAAATGAATCTTCGCCCTTGAACTCTGGTACAAACGGATCGCAAAAAATTCCATTAGCAATAATGAGAAAATCAAAATTATAATCTTTGGAATTATTGCCTGAAGTTGTACTTACTGTCCATGAACCATCGGAAGCTTGGCTAGTTTTAGTTACTGTTGTATTCAACAATATGTTCTTTCCAAACCCAAAGTGCTTCACATAATTTGCCATGTAAACTTGTACTTGTTCACCACTTGGCCACTCCGGATATCCTTTAGGATAAGAAAAGTCTGATAACGCATAAGTACTTCTAACATTTTGTGTTGATAACCCTGGATACCGTCGTGAGGTGGTCCAAACGCCACCAACTTCAGAATCTTTTTCGAAAACAGTAACATCGTGTCCAAATTCCTTTAAAACTTTTGCAGAAACTAGCCCAGCAAATCCAGCTCCAATAATCCCTATGTTTTTCCCCATAAATTTCCTCCCGAGATAGGCCAATAGGCTTGCGTTAGGGTAAAGAATTTTTGGTTTTGGGTGTAGCCAAGCCGCGCATCGATTATCCGTTACGCGTAAGTAAATAAATTCGGGAATAACCTGGTTCGTGCCATTGTTTTACCGTTACTTCGTGAAAAATCCCGTTCGAAATGGAGTCCTAGAACTTTGGCGATAACATTTCTATCAATGGATACCTCGCGCGAACTCGAAGCCACCGGCGGATCAATTGCCACCGGGGAGTTGGTTCATGTCGATCGCGAAAAAGAGAGCGTTGCCGAGCGGACCGCTCGATTTGAACGCGATGCAATGCAATATACGAGCCAACTTTATGCAGCTGCGCTTCGGTACACCAAGAATCCAGATGACGCGCAAGATTTAGTCCAAGATACTTACGCAAAAGCCTTTACCTCATTTCATCAATTTGAACCAGGCACGAATTTACGTGCATGGATGTATCGAATCCTGACCACTACTTTCATTAATAAATATCGTAAAAATCAGCGCCAGCCAAAGATTTCCGATGGTGAATTAACTGATCAAGATTTGTTTTTATCAGCATCACATACAAGTGACCAAGGTAAATCTGCAGAAGTTGAAGCGTTAGAGAATTTGCCAGATAGCGATATTAAGCGAGCGCTTCAGGAAATCCCAGAAGAATTTAGAATTGCCGTTTATTTAGTTGATGTAGAAGGTTTCTCCTATAAAGAAGCCGCTGAAATTATCGGATCACCTGCCGGAACTGTGATGTCGCGATTGCATCGTGGCCGAAAGCAACTTCGGGAGAAATTAACCGAATATGCAAAAGAACTCGGTTACGGAGTGGGGAAAAAGTCATGACCCCAAATAATGAATTTGCCGTTCAATGTAGCCAAGTTCTAAATTCAATTGCGCTATTTATAGATAATGAAATAGATGACTCAGCGCAATTCAATTCGATTGCGTTCCACCTTCATGAATGTGATCTCTGCCGCGGAGCAATGGAGTTAGAGCGACAACAGTTGCAGATAGTGCAATCGTTGCTCACCCGTTCTTGTTGCGAAACTGCGCCGGAAGAACTGTTGGTTCGAATTCATAACCAAGTTAACGCGCTGGCGGCCGAACTTTCACAAGCCGAAGCAATTGGCTTGGTGGGGCAGACTGAAATAATTACCAAGTACAGCCGCACTGAAATCACTATTGATGGCGAAACACAGATAGAAATTGAAACATCTCACGAAATTTGGCGGGATTTTTAGGCTAAGTTAGCGAACATGAATTCGCACCCAACCCAGATTTGCGCTGAGATGGTGGCAAATGTTTTATCTATTTCAGTCTCAGTCGGTGATTTAATCGCTAAAGGTGATCTCCTACTCCTACTTGAATCAATGAAGATGGAGATTCCGGTGCTAAGTGATATTCCTGGAACAGTTGTTGAGATAGCTGTCGCACCTGGCGATGTTATTCAAGAAGGCGATTTACTAATACGACTTGAAGAGAAATCTTAACTCGGAACATTTATGCAGAGCGAATTAATTGTTGGCGCAATTGGAATCTCGTCGATGGAAGTTCGGCCTGGTGATACTGCGCTTGCTCATGGCAGCGGCGACGTTCCAACGCTTTCTACATCATTTTTACTGACTTTAATGGAGAGCGCTGCTATTACTTCAATCGGTGAATATTTGGAAAATGGTGAAACTACGATTTTAGCTGATATCGAATTGAAAGTTCATGGCGCAGTTCCAATTGGTGTAGAAATCCAGGGTGCGGCAAGGTGTATTGAATTAGTTGGTCACACACTTACATTTGATTGTGAAATACATGATGGTCCGCGCTTAGTTGCCGCCGCAATAATGCGACGCACAATGGTGGAACGAGTGTCGTTCCTAGCGCGGACCGCTGCACTTTCAATAATTTCGCAACAATCCCAAACTGACTAATTACTTTTTTGTCGCCCAGAAAATTTCGGCAATCTCATCGATCTTTTCGATCAACTTAGTTGCTACTGCGACATCGTTTGTTCCTTTGGTACCGGCGGCACCAGCAAGTTTTGTGGCTTCGTTAAATAGTGCGTGCAGTTGTGGGTAGCTTTCGAAATGGTTTGGTTTGAAGTAATCAGTCCAAAGAATCCATAAGTGCTCTTTAACTTGGTTAGAGCGATCCTCTTTAATAGCGACGGCGCGTGATTTGAAATCGTTATCGGAAGATGCTGCATATTTCTCCATGCAGGCCTTTACCGAGAGCGCTTCGATTTTTGCTTGAGCTGGGTCATAAACGCCACATGGAAGATCGCAATGTGCGTAAACGGTAGTTTTTGGCTTAAAGAATTGAGCGAACATATAAACCTCTCCAATTAAGAAAAATTTGCCTTGCTGTCTGTGAAAGACTACCGCGCATGTTCGGATTTGGCACAGTAAAAGTTGCTGGGGGCTCCATGCTTCCCACATACCAAGATGGCGATTGGTTAGTAGTTCGCTGGCATGAGCGCTCCGAGATTTTGCCAACTGCGATAAAACCAGGAAGCGTCATTGTGGTCGAACGTGATGAACGCCCAGGAATTTTCTTGATCAAGCGGTTACAGAAAGCGCATGGCGCTACTTATTGGGTGGAAGGTGATTGTGTAGAAAGTACTGACTCAAGAAGTTGGGGCTGGATTCCGTCGCACGAAATTCGCGGCAGAGTAATCTTTCGGTTAGCGCGAAAACGCCTCAATCAATAAAGCTTTCTGCTCTTCCTCGTGAACATAATGGCTTCCAGTCGCTGGGCTTGCGGTTGCGCGACGTGAGACTCTACGGAAGCTTGCGTTCTGCAGAACATCATTTTGGGTTTCGTGAAGTTGTAGCGCAATGAATGGCCATGGCCCTTGATTTGCCGGCTCATCTTGAACCCATAACAAAGTCGCGCCAGGGTATTTTGCAACTACCGCAGCGATTGCCTCTGTTGGGAATGGGTAAAGTTGTTCAACACGAACAATCGCAGTGGAGTGTTCGCCAGATTTCTCACGTTCTGCAACTAAATCGTGATAAATCTTTCCAGAGCAGAAAATAACTCGAGTAGCTTTTTCGACAATCGGATCAGAAATAATTGGGCGGAAAGTTCCGCTTGTGAAATCGGAGATTGCAGAAGAAGCAGCTTTTAATCGAAGCATAGATTTAGGTGTGAAAACAATTAATGGCCGACGAGCGGGATTCTTCATATGCCAACGAAGTAAATGGAAATATGATGCTGGATTAGATGGTTGTGCAACCGTCATATTTTCTTCAGCGCAGAGCGCTAAATAACGTTCAATTCTTCCGGAAGAATGATCTGGACCTTGTCCTTCATATCCATGCGGAAGAAGTAAAACTAGCGATGAACGCTCGCCCCACTTTTGCAAAGCAGAGGAGATAAATTCATCGACGATGGTTTGAGCGCCGTTGGCAAAATCACCGAATTGGCCTTCCCACATTACTAACGCGTTTTCACGTTCTACCGAATAGCCGTATTCAAATCCCATTGCAGCATATTCAGTTAAGTTGGAATCAATTACAAAGAATTGATTTTCATCTGAAATTAATCCACGTAGCGGGGTCCATTCGCTGCCATTCTCTTTATCAATAATTACCGCATGGCGATTGCTAAATGTGCCGCGTCTAGCATCTTGTCCGGCAACACGAATTGGATGACCTTCTATCAGAATTGAACCGAATGCAATCATCTCACCGCCGGACCAATCGATTGTGCCATCTTGCAACATAGAAACCCGGCGTTCCAATTGTGGCAATAATTTTGGATGAACTGTAAATCCTGCAGGAATTGCAACCTGAGTAGCCGCAATTTTTCGAACCATATCTTCAGGAAGTGCTGTGTTAACTGATTCCGGTGTCGGAGCTACCGAAACTTTAAAGTTTGGGTTTTCTTCTGGTGCGTTGTTATGAACTGCATTAAAGATCGCCTCAAGTTGGGCGTGGAAATCTTTTGCAATCTCATCGGCTTCATCCGGCGTGATATCTCCGCGCCCAACTAATGCTTCAGCATAAAGTTTTCGAACGGTGCGCTTTGCCTCTATCAACTTATACATCAGTGGCTGAGTAAAACTTGGTTCGTCTCCTTCGTTATGGCCGCGACGACGGTAACAAACCATGTCGATAACCACATCTTTATTGAATTTCTGACGATATTCGAAAGCTAATCGCGCTACGCGTACGCAAGCCTCAGGATCATCGCCATTTACATGAAAAACCGGTGCCTGAATCATCTTTGCGACATCAGTTGCATATCTAGTAGAACGAGCGGCATGTGGCGAAGTTGTGAAGCCAACCTGGTTATTAATTACAACGTGAATTGTTCCGCCAGTTCGATATCCACGAAGTTGTGAGAGGTTTAGTGTTTCTGCAACTACGCCTTGCCCAGCAAAAGCTGCGTCGCCATGCACCAAGATTGGGAGTACTGAGAAAAGTTCTTTCTTATTTAATACATCTTGTTTTGCCCGCACAATTCCTTCAAGAACTGGATTAACTGCTTCTAAATGCGATGGGTTGGCAGCCAGATAAACATTTGTAGTTGCGCCAGATTCTGCTTTAAAAACTGAACTAGTACCTAAATGGTATTTAACATCGCCCGAACCTTGTACTGAATTCTCAATGTAATTACCTTCGAATTCTTGAAAGATTTGGCCATAGGACTTGCCTGCAATATTTGCTAACACATTTAACCGACCACGATGCGACATTCCGATGCAGGCTTCGTCAAGCCCAGCTTCAGCGGCACCGGTCAAAATTGCATCGAGAATTGCTATCACCGATTCGCCACCTTCAAGTGAGAATCTTTTCTGGCCCACGAACTTTGTATGTAAGAAGGCTTCGAAAGCCTCAGCGCTATTTATTTTGCGCAAGATACGTAATTGTTCTTCACGAGCAATTCGTGGCGCACCAACTTCTACATGATCTTGAATCCATTCGCGTTCTTCTGGGTTTTCGATATACATATATTCAACCCCAATGGAGCGACAATAAGAATCTCGAAGTCTGCCGAGAACGCGACGAAGCAGCGCATGTGATTCGCCACCAAAGCCACCGGTTGCAAACTCACGATCTAGATCCCAAAGCGATAAGCCATGAGTCACTACATCTAAATCAGGGTGATAACGCTGTTGATATTCCAAAGGATCAATATCAGCCAACATATGTCCGCTAGTTCGATAAGCATGGATTAATTCTTGTATGCGGGCTGCTTTATTTAAGCCTTCTTCTTTGCTCTCCGGAATATCAACTACCCAACGAATTGGAATATATGGAATTCGAAGTGCCGAAAATACTTCGTCAAAGAAATTATCTGCGCCAAGTAAATTTTCGTGGATCCGCTTTAAGAAATCGCCAGATTGTGCGCCTTGAATAATGCGGTGATCGTAAGTGCTGGTCAGAGTCACAACTTTGCTAATTGCTAATTGGGCAAGGGTTTCTTCACTTGCGCCTTGGAATCCAGCTGGGTAATCCATTGCACCTACGCCAAGAATCATTCCTTGGCCAGCAACTAATCGAGGTACCGAATGCACAGTTCCGATAGTTCCTGGATTGGTTAGTGAAACTGTGGTGCCGTTGAAATCTTCAACAGTTAACGTGCCTAGACGAGCTTTCTTAACGACTTCTTCGTAAGCCAACCAGAATTGACGGAAATCCATTGCTTCGCAGCCCTTTATTGAAGGCACAAGTAATTGGCGTGATCCATCTGGTTTAGCTAAATCTATTGCAATTCCAAGATTGATATGAGTTGGATGTGCAAGCGCAGGCTTACCTTCTATTTGGGTGTAGAAGTTATTCATCTCCGGCATCGCTCGGAGCGCTTTAATCATTGCGTATCCAATTAAATGAGTAAATGAAACTTTGCCGCCACGAGCACGCTTCATGTGGTTGTTAATTACGATGCGATTATCAATTAAAAGCTTTGCTGGAACGGCACGAACACTGGTTGCAGTTGGAACCGAAAGCGAGGCTTCCATACTTTGCACTACTCGCGCGCTAACTCCACGAATTGGTTCAACGCGCGCATCGCCATTATTTATAACAGGAGCAGGTTTAGCGATTGGATCTGCTGGAGTAAGGTTTGTATTTTGAATCGAAGATTTTACCGTTTCTTGTGGTGCAAATGTTCTGGCCATCTCTTGCGCAATTGGCTCAGCAGGAGCAATTGGCGGAGCAGGAGCAATTGGCGGAGCGGGAGTTTGGCTCGCCACCGGTGGCGAAACTCTGGTAGCGGACTTTGGTTGGGGCGGGACACCGCGTTGTGGCGCAGGTGGCGTTGTTGCAGCGGTTGTTGCACTTCCAGTTATCGCGGGAGCATTTCCAGGTAGTGGTCCACCAGGTTTGTAATTGCTAAAGAACTCGCGCCACGAATTATCAATTGAATTGGGATCGCGTAAATAGTTTTCGTACATCTCATCGACTAACCATTCGTTTGGACCGAATGATCCGCCAAAGTGATTCTCTGGCGTCATGGATTCCGAAGACATCTATTTACTCCTGATCTACCGTGTAAATCTGGCTCTCCGTCGGTAAGCCTATCGGGGAGAGGCGAGAGCTTCGAATCGGATGGGGCGGCTAGCGGAAGTTAGGTGAGCGATATTGCCCACATTTACGATTTTTGAGTCTTGCGCCAGTGATAGCGATAAATAGGTCCCGCTATTACTAGCGTTGTTAAATCATTAATTAAATTCATTATTGAATTTCTACGGTTCGAATCAATTTGA
The DNA here is from genome assembly GCA_964567545.1 of uncultured Bifidobacterium sp. Lineage (GTDB taxonomy): Bacteria > Actinomycetota > Actinomycetes > Nanopelagicales > Nanopelagicaceae > UBA7398. The sequence goes on from CAZMNB010000022.1 coordinate 7,418, forward strand.
CTGAGTTTTGCGGCGGCAGTTGCGCTTTGATCAATGTATCCACTTTCTGGATAGCCAATCAAGATTCCATTTCGTACTGCGCTCACCAATGAAAATAAACAGACCATTAAGGTAATTAGCGATACAGCGTAGAGATAAAGGCTGCGCCAATCAATCCCAACCTGCGCGTTCGTTATTTCACTTTTTTGCATAACTATCTTCTTGCCAACAGGGTTCTTGCTAACTACTTTTTTAGATGCGCTCGCTTTAGCCATAGTTAAATGGTACTCACTTATCGTCGGATGGAATGGCAAGCAACGCACTAATCAGTGTTAATAGGGCTATGGTTGCCAGCGGCACGCCAAGTTGTGGTCGACCACCATCGAACATGTAATAAGAAACGCCAAGTGCAATTCCATTAGCTAATACGGTGGGAGCGCGGCCATAATTTTTCTTAAGTTTAAATCCACGAGCTGCTATCAATAAACCGATTCCACCTAGAGTTGCAAAAATAATTTCAGCCACCATGGCAGCGACTTCAGTCGGATTTTTAATCAAACTGGCAATTGCGAGCGAACCAGCGATCGTAAAGAGAACGATAGCTTCTAGGATTACAAGACCGCGTGCGTACCTTCGAGCTAAAATCGATACCTTCGAATTTGAATCCATTTTCAAATTCTACTCATCCATAAGGGAAAGCCCTCGATTTTTTGTTGAAACATTTTGAGAGCGGGCAATACGATTTCGTATGGCCCGAATCGCAGATGTCCTTTCGGGTTTGAATTTCAATAATAATGGGGAAAAAGATCTAGCAACCGGCTTAATGGCACCGATTCGCTTTTACGAACTAGTGCAGCGCGAATTGGATTACACCGAGCGAATGAATGCCAACTTGACCATGATCTCAGTGGGGTATGTACTACCAAAATCAACTCTCATCTGGTTGGAAAATGCAAATATTTCTGAAAAAGATTGCGAGTTCCTAATTTCAGAAATACTTGAATTGATTATAAATGTGGCTTTTAAAATTGAGCAATCGCTTCGCTCTAATGAATTAATATCTAGATTAGGAGTAATCTCTTTTGGAATTTTAATTAGAGATGGCGCCGAAGAAGCAAAAAGTCTTAAATTTCGATTAAATATGGTCTTAGATGATCACCTTAAAGAATTCAGAAAAAGTTTATTGGGAAGTGCCTTTGAAGAATTTGCCATTGAAGTTAGTATTTTAAGCAGCGTTCATGAAAGCGGCATGAAGTTGCTGGATTTCCTAGCAAAAGTAAATTTATAGATTATTGAGATTACTTTTTGTAACTTTTCTTATTCTAACTGTCAACGAAACCATCTCTTATAAACAGGCATTCTATTTATTAGCCGATCCATATCGGATCAAACGATTACATAACGCCTAACGCCTAACGCCTAACGC
>CAZMNB010000022.1:8922-18105 GCA_964567545.1 uncultured Bifidobacterium sp.
TTGCAAAATGTAAGTATTAACCTAAAGCAAGATCCGAATATTTCCAATCCTTCTAAAAAGCTCGAATCACTACAAGATCTTCTAGATGATTCAGAAGTTGAAGAAATTTGGATAAATTCACCTGAACGAATATTTGTGGCGCGAAATGGCAAGAGTGAATTAACCAATTTGATCATGTCTAAAGAAAGCGTTACCGCTTTTGTTGAAAAAGCTCTAATGTGGGGTGGTCGGCGCTTAGATCTATCGCATCCATTTGTAGATGCGAGATTGCCAGATGGAAGCCGACTGCATGTCGCAATCCCTGAAGTAACTGCGGAACATTGGGCGGTGAATATAAGAAAGCACTTAATCAGAGATAAAACATTGAAAGACCTCTCTGATTACGGGGTTATGCCAACCGAGATTGCTCAATATCTAACCCGGCAGGTTCTTTCTGGGAAGAACCTATTGGTGAGTGGTTCGACGCAAGCAGGCAAAACCACCCTACTAAATGCCTTAGTCGGCGAGATTCCAAAAAATGATCGAGTAATCACAATTGAAGAAGTTTTTGAATTAAAGCCAAAGCTTCCAGATTTGATCGCAATGCAAACTCGCAGCATGAATTTAGAGGGATCTGGTGAAATCTCTATGCGAAAATTGATTAAGGAATCTCTGCGAATGCGACCTTCTCGATTGATCATTGGCGAGATCAGAGAAGCAGAATCACTGGACCTATTAATTGCACTAAATTCTGGATTGCCGGGTATGGCAACAATCCATGCAAATTCTGCCAAAGATGCAATCAGAAAATTGCAAACTCTTCCGTTGTTAGCGGGAGAAAATATCTCACATCATTTTGTAACACCACTAGTAGCGCGCTCCTTAGATATCGTAATCCAAATAGCGATTGACGCCGATGGAACTCGGCGAGTGATTGAGATTCTACAAATAACTAAGAGAATTGAAGGCGAACATATAGAAACCGAGGCAATTTGGACTTTTGAAAAAGGCGGTTACCACAGAGGAGTTCAAAAAATCTCATGATTCGTATAATTCTTATAAATGTGACAACGCTTTTCCTCATAATTGGAATTTACTTAATATCGAGAAACAAAAACCAATTTAAGCAAAATAGATTGGAATTCTTGCGCGGGTTTAGTAAAAAGATTACTCCGTTCCTATTAGTATTCAATTTTGGTTTTCTTGCGATCTACATAATCGTGAAATCCATAGAAATATCGTTAGCAGTAGCAATTCTCTTTTTCTTTCTTCCATATTTGCAAGAGAAAGCCCGTGCTCAAAAGCGAATTAAATCCATTAGAAGTGCTTGGCCCGAGATGATTGACCAGTTAGTAACTGGAATTCAATCTGGAGTTTCATTAAGCGAAGCACTTCTTACTTTGCGCACTCGCGGTCCTGAACCATTGAAGCCATTTATAGAAATTTTAAGTGCATCATTGTTGAATGGGGAAGGGTTTGAAATAGCGATTAGAAAGATGAAAAGTGCCTGCAATTTAGCGGAAGCGGACCAAATTTCAGAGACACTAATTCTGGCAAAAAAACTAGGTAGCAAAGATATTGGAATTGTGTTACGCACTCTTAGTCAATTCTTACGTGAAGATCTAGCGATTCGCATAGAGATTGAAGCTAAACATGGGTGGATAAAGAATTCTGCGATATTGGCAGCAATTGCGCCTTGGATACTCCTGCTGATTCTTTCAACTCAACCAGAAACAATTTCAGCATATTCCAGTGGAATTGGCCTCTCAATCCTGCTCTCCGGGGTTCTTTTAACGGTGATTGCATTTATGTGGATGGAAAAAGTTGGGACGCTTCCAATTAGAAAGCGCGTATTGGGTATAAAAGCTGCAGAAGATTGGACGCAAGTGGCATGAACAATCTCTTGAGTTTTGTAATAATTTTGCCAACTATATATTTTGCTGCCAGGTTGATATCTAGCGATTATTTCGATCCAAATTTACTTTATTCGCAAGGTATGAATTTGGCGCTAAAACGCAAATTGAGAATAATCTACTCCCATCAAAATTTAAAAAAGGATAAAAGATTAGATTTTGAGTTTTCCGAGATGATAGAGATGTTCGCGTTGGCTACATCCGCAGGTGAGAGTCTGCTAGGAGGTTTTAAATTTCTTGCCAGTTTTCCAAACTCGAGCCATGCAAAACTGTTCAACGAAGTTATTGAATTAAGCACGAAAGGCATTTCACTGATGCAGGCTGTAGATTTAGTAGCAGAACGAAGTAGCTCAAATTCATTTAGGAAGTTTTCAAATACGGTGCTCTTGGCAATGGAGCGAGGCTCGCCATTAAGTATAATTCTGCTCAATCAAGCGGCTGAATCTAGAAGTAATTATAAAGCTGAATTACTAACAGCTGCCGGGCGAGCTGAAATTGCGCTGTTAATTCCGGTAGTTTTCCTAATTCTTCCGCTATCTGTAGTTTTTACACTTTGGCCATCATTACATTCGATACTTGGAATTCTATAGCCAAGATATTTAGTTAGCCAGAAATATCTTATGCACAGCCATGAGCTCTCCACAATTAGATGGATCAGATATCAGAATTCATCACCCACTGGATAAAGATTTAGGTTCATTCAATTATGGAAGGTAAATCAATATGAAGTTGAATAAGTTTCGAAAAATTCAATTTATCGTCAAGTACAGAATTATCGCAGCGGTGCTGGTATTGGAAAGACTAAAACGCAAAATAAGCAAAATGATTCTCTCTGAACGTGGCGATGTGCCCGGATGGGTGTTAGTGGTACTAATGACTACCGGCCTAGTCACTGCTATTTGGACCATTGCATCTCCGAGATTAAGTGCAATATTGCGAAACTCACTAGATGCTATGAATAACATTAAGTAACATTGATGAAAATTCTGAACCAAACTAGATGTGCAGTTAAACTCGCAATTAAATCGGAGCGAGGTAACGTTGAATCGTTCCTAGTGTTAATTCCATTAATCATTCTTTTTCTATTCGTCTTTCAATTAGTTGTTGCGCTATATCAAAGAAATATTGCAACTTACGAAGTACAAAGCTATACAAATCGAATTGCCATTAATGGCAGATTGGAGTTGGGGCCTAGCGTTTCATCGTCTAGGAATGATTTGGCTAGAGGAGTGCAAAATGTGGACGCAAATATTGAGGTAGAGAGTTTTAATATTCCAAACGGTGGGGTACTTGTTATTGCTAAAAAGAACGTGGAGATTCCATTTTTTACGGCTCTTTTTCGTGGCACCCATATAGGAAATCTTCTAAAAGTGCGTTCACTTGCATATTCTGAAATTAACTAGAATTGCTCACTTTCTACCAAATAATGAAAAATTCGCGTGATATCAAAAAGTTTTCTAGCTATGCCAAATCGGAAGGTGGTTCAGCGCTAGTTGAATTTATAGTTTTTGCTATCCCATTATTCATTCCGTTGGTTTTCTTAATAAATGGTTTTGCGGCCAGGTCTTATCTTGAGATTGAGTATCAGAATATTGCTAGGCAATCCTTAAGGGCATTTGTTGCAAGCCCTGACTTTGAAACTGGAATTCGAAAAATCGAATTCATTTTGCAAAGTTCAGAAATTACTCCTAAGCCACGGTACATAATCTCTTGCCCATTAAAAGAATGCTTTACCCCTGGAACTGTTGTAACTATAGAACTTTTGGGTCAACTGCAAAGTAAACCCGGAATTGATGGAGGTTTAATCACGGGTTCCGAAAAAGTTCTTGCCAAAGTTTCCGAGCACTTTGATCAATGGCGCGATGGATGATTACAAACCTAGTGAATTGGCGGAGATTTTCAAGCATACGAGGAGAGCGTGGGTCACTGCTACCGCTAACTTTTGGGTTTTTTATCATAACTTTACTTCTGATATTTATACTAGTGGATTTCTCATCTGTAATGATGAGGCAAAGAATTTTGATTCAAGAGAATGAATTTGCGTTGATGAAAGCTAGTCATCAGATAAGTAATTTGAATTATTACCTATTTGGCCTTGAAAGTAACTTTGCCAAAAATGAATTTAGAGTTCCAATTAATTGTTCTAGTGCCAGAACAGCATATTTATCGGAAATTGAATTGATAAACAATGAAAAATACTCAACCAACTTGGTATTTAGCGAAAAATTAGGCGCTATAGAGATTAATAGTTTCGAATGTGATGGTTACAAAGTAACCGCAGGAGTTTCAGCCACATATGTGTTACCGCTACAGGCTCCAACCCTTGGCATTACTGCATTTACGGTAAGAGCTAACGGAAGTGCAACTAATCAATACAACAGGTAATACGATTCCCCCATGGCCACCCGTGAATTTGAGTTAGAGATTGCTGCGCTAAGCGGCACCCTCGGATCGATTGAGAAAGTAATCGATCTTCCTAAATTGCGGATTGAAGCTAACGAATTAGAAGAAGCGGCCGGAGTTCCAAACCTTTGGGACGATCCGGAAGCGGCGCAGAAAGTAACAAGCAAGTTATCCAGAGTACAGAGTGAAATAAATCGAGTTTCATCACTTCGGCAACGACTAGATGACCTTCCAGTACTTCTTGAATTAGCTAGAGCTGAAGAAGATCAGAGTGCGCTAGAAGAGGCTGGAAAGGAATTAGATTTAGTGACTAAAGCAATTAGTGAATTAGAAGTACAAACTCTATTAAGCGGCGAGTATGACCATCGTGACGCACTAGTGACAATTCGTTCCGAAGCCGGTGGGGTTGATGCTGCTGACTGGGCGGAAATGGTTTCTAGAATGTTCTTGCGTTATTGTGAAATTCATAATTATCAGACCCAAGTACTTGAAACTTCTTTTGCGGAAGAGGCTGGAATTAAATCAACCACATTTAAAGTAACAGCTCCCTATGCATATGGAACTCTTTCAGTGGAACAAGGAACCCACCGCTTAGTCCGTATTTCACCATTTGATAGTCAAAACCGTCGCCACACTTCTTTTGCCGGTGTTGAAGTTGTACCAGTTGTTGATCAAAGTGATCATATTGAGATTGACGAAAAAGATATTCGTATCGATGTTTATCGTTCATCTGGCCCAGGTGGACAAGGCGTTAATACAACAGATTCTGCAGTTCGAATAACTCATATTCCCAGCGGCATAGTGGTTTCATGCCAGAACGAAAGATCTCAAATTCAAAACCGTGCGACTGCAATGGCAGTGTTGCAATCTAAATTGTTGGAACGTCGCCATCAAGAAGATCGCGCAAAGATGGATGCACTACGTGGCGATAATGCTGGTTCATGGGGAAACCAAATACGTTCTTATGTTTTGCATCCCTACCAAATGGTGAAAGATCACCGTACTGATTTTGAAACTGGAAATACCCAGGCGGTATTAAATGGTGAATTAGATGGATTTATAGAGGCGGGCATTAGATGGCGCCGCTCGCAGCGCTAAATTACTTTATATTAAAAATGTGAGATATCTCCCGCAATATCCGCGTAATCACGCAATATCCTCAGGTAAATAGCCGAGTTAAATCGCTCCGTATGGCGACAAAATCCATAAAATAACGACATGATTCGATTTGAGAAGGTCACTAAGTCTTATCCCAAGACGGAACAGCCTGCACTAAATCAAGTTGATTTAAATGTTGAAAAAGGCGAATTCGTTTTCTTAGTTGGACTTTCTGGTTCAGGTAAATCAACGTTCTTACGTTTAGTTCTTAGAGAAGAAAAACCAACTTCTGGAACCATTCATGTTGCTGGCAAAGATTTAGCCACAATTTCTAATTACAAAGTTCCAGAGCTACGCCGCCAAGTCGGAACCGTATTTCAAGATTTCCGCTTACTGAATAACAAAACAGTTTTTGAAAACGTCGCTTTTACATTGCACGTGCTCGGATACTCAAAGAAAGAGATTGCTCGCGAAGTGCCTGAAGTATTAGAACTTGTCGGCCTTGAAGAGAAGTTAGATCGCAAGCCGGGTGAATTATCAGGTGGCGAACAACAACGAGTAGCGATTGCGCGAGCCTATGTTAGCCGCCCAGCAATTCTTATCGCAGATGAACCAACCGGAAACTTAGACCCAGCAACTTCTGTTGGAATTATGAAATTACTTGACCGAATTAATCGAGACGGCACCACTGTTGTTATGGCCACCCACGATGCTGGAATTGTGGATCAAATGCGAAAACGCGTTATTGAACTTGAAGCGGGCCATGTAATCCGAGACCAAGCTCGAGGTGTCTACGGATATACCGGCTGACTTCAGATAAAGTGAATTAACGACGAAATACGATAAGAAGAAAGGAAGGAGGAGAGCGAGATGCGTGCTGGGTTTATCGCAAGCGAAGTCGGTATTGGACTTCGACGTAACTTAACCATGACATTCGCAGTTATTATCACTGTCGCAATTTCCCTTTCACTCCTTGGTATCGGGTTCCTTTCTAATGCTCAAGTTCGAGTAATGAAAGATTATTGGTACGACAAGATTGAAGTTTCGGTTTATCTCTGCGGATCACTCTCCGAATCGGCATCTTGTTCGGGTGGTGTTATTACCGATGGTCAACGGCTAGAGATACAAAAAGATTTGCAAGATTTGCCTGCCGTGCAGAGTGTTTACTACGAGTCTCAATCGGAAGCATTTACGCGTTTCCAAGAGAGATTCAAGGGATCCGCGATTTCGCAAAACGTAACCCAAGACCAATTGCCCGAATCTTTTCGAGTTAAATTAAAAGATCCAACTCAATTTGCTGTTGTCGAGAGCGCTTTCTCTGGACGTCCTGGAGTAGATGTTGTGCAAGATCAGCGTTCCATTTTGGAGAAATTCTTTAAACTGCTCAATGTGCTTCGCGATGGCGCGCTTGCAATTGGTTTAGCTAGCGTACTTACTGCCGCGCTCTTAATAAGTAACACACTTCGCCTTGCTGCATTTAACCGCCGCCGTGAAACTAATGTTATGAAATTAGTTGGCGCTAGCTCGTTTTCAATTCAATTGCCATTTTTATTAGAAGGTGTATTTGCTGCGATTATTGGTTGGCTGTTTTCGACTGGGCTATTAGCTACGTTCAAATTAGTAATTGATCAACGCGTTGCTCCGCTGTTAACCTTTACAAACTTCTTTGGCTGGCGCGATGTTTGGGTCACTTCAAGTTACTTGCTTCTAACAGGTTTAGGCGTATCTGCCATCGCGTCTACACTCACACTTCGCAAATATCTAAAGGTCTAGTACTTTTAACCTCCAATAAGTCCTTCGTAAAGCACGAGGGAGAACTTCCCAGGAGTGTGTTGAAATGGTGCGCGAACCAGACTTTTTGCGACCATCCATATTCTCTAGGATCAAGGCGAGAGTTTTTCGGCCGTTAAGTGGAAATTCTTTAAGAGCAAGCGGAATTATTTTCATAATTATGACTTTAGTTTTTTCGGTCGGGTACTCAATTGGTTCAAGAAAATCCGATGGTCCAGTCGACGAAGCGATTAGAGAGATAGAAGCCGCCGGGCATTCAAAAGTTGCTAAGCAAATATTACAACGAGCAGCAATCGAAGGCGCGATTAAAGCATCAGGTGATGAGTGGTCAAATTATTTTCCAACTAGCGCCATGGATATCTTTAAGGATCGGTTAAATAATCAATACACAGGTATAGGAATAATTCTACGAAGATCTGCATCAGGCGTATTGGAAGTTGCAAGCGTTGAAGCTACGTCACCAGCCGCAGATGCTGGAATATTAACATCCGATCAAATTCTCGAAATAAATGGAATAGATGTTCAAGGCGCATCCCTTCCTTCAGCGATTGCAATGCTCCGTGGAAACGTTGGTAAAAAAGTTGATTTGCTAATTTTGCGAAACGAAAAACATTTATTGATTTCATTAAAACGAGCAAAAATTACAGCGCATACTGTCGAAATCTCTACAATCTCAAAAGATGTAGTTCTGTTGTCGATTTCTTCGTTTTCTATGGGCACATCCTATGAAGTTCAAAGCTTATTAATGAAATCGCCGCATAACAAAGGTGTGATTATAGATTTGAGAAATAATCCTGGCGGAATTGTTGAAGAGGCTGTTGGGGTTGCACGTCAATTTATCAACGACGGGATTATTCTTTCTTATCAGAAAGCTTCAGGCGAAAAAGTTGTTTTTGAATCTACTGACACCGGTTCTGATCAAGCACCAATAATAGTTTTAATTAATCGTTCGACTGCAAGCGCTGCTGAAATTTTGGCCGCCGCGCTGCAAGATCGAAACCGAGCAGTAATTCTTGGTGAGAAAAGTTATGGAAAGGGAACCGTTCAAGAATTTAGAACTTTGAATGATGGTTCGAAACTTGAATTAACTGTGGCGCTTTATCGATCACCATCTGGAAAGTTGATTGAAGGTAAAGGTGTTTTGCCTGATCTGGCTGTGCCAGAAAGTGTGATTGCGAGCAAATCCCTGCAGGTACTTGGTGGTTTAGCCTCATTAATAACGACAGATAATTGAAATCTGCAATTAATTAACGATTCTTTTTAGCAAGCGTTACCCTTAAGCCATGGTTAAGGAAGTTGGACGTAAACTCATCGCGCAGAATAAAAAAGCGCGCCATGATTACTTCATAGAAGATCTCTATGAATGTGGTCTTGTGTTAACTGGCACCGAAGTGAAATCACTTCGGGCTGGTCGAGCATCGCTCATTGACGGCTTTGCCATGGTTATTGACGGAGAGTTATGGCTTAGTGGAGTTCATATTCCGGAATACACGGAAGGAACTTGGACTAATCACACGCCTCGAAGAGATCGAAAATTATTGTTGCATAAGAAAGAGATTACGAAATTAATTGGAAAGACTAAGGAGAGCGGTTTAACTTTAATTCCGATTTCGCTCTACTTTAAAGATGGAAAAGCCAAGGTAGAGCTTGGTTTAGCTAAAGGAAAGAAAGCGCACGATAAGCGAGCTTCGCTAATGGAGCGCGAAGCGGGACGCGAAATTGCGCGAGAAATGTCACGGAATTTAAGCGGTAAGAATGTTGGACGCAGTAATCCGCGTAAATCTGATAAGTACGACGATTAATCTCGGTATTTACTTTTACTTTATTAAAGTACAATTAGCTAGCTTTCTAACTCCCATGGGGGTGAACGGTCTCGACTTTGGATGTTGGGACAGGGGAAGCGGGCCGAGGAAGCCGGGATGATCTCGTAAACCAAAAACCCGTGCAAACAATCAAGCGCCAGTAAAACTGCCGCTGATTACGCCCTCGCTGCATAAGC
>CAZMNB010000023.1:0-17105 GCA_964567545.1 uncultured Bifidobacterium sp.
GTTCGATTGATGCTGCAGGAATACCTGCGACCTCTTCAACGATTTCTTTAAGTCCTGCTAGTACGGCATCTGGTGATAGTGACATTTTTACATTCTCCTTGTTTATTAGTAATTACTTATTACTACTTGCAGCGGGAAGTTCGATTGCCTGGGCGGCATAGACCAATCCTGCTCCAAATCCGATTATTAGTGCAGTTTTGCCATGTAATTCTGGGCGCTGCGCAAGTAATGAATCCATTGCAATTGGAACTGATGCGGCTGAAGTATTCCCTGAAACCCTTACATCGCGCGCTATCGCCACGGTGTCTGGCAGCTTCATTGATTTCGCCATCGCATCAATAATTCTCATATTAGCCTGATGTGGAATAAATGCATCGAGCGTTTCTGGCGTTAGCCCAGCGGCCTCGAGCGCTTGCAACGCAACTGGCGCCATCTGATAAACCGCCCACCGAAAAACAGTTTGACCTTGCATTGAAATATCTGGCCAACCCAATGACTCCGGATTCTTTAAATCAATCCAAGATGGTGTCATCAAAATCGCGTCACGGTTAGTCGCATCTGATCCCCAAATTGTTGGACCAATCCCGGCACTCTCTGATGGACCGATAATTACCGCGCCAGCGCCATCTGCAAAAATAAATGCAGTTCCACGATCTTCTGGATCAGTGAAATCAGATAATTTTTCTACGCCAACAACTAAAACGTAATTTGCCGAACCGCTGCGAATTAAATCGCTTGCCATACCTACGCCGTAACAAAAGCCAGCGCATGCGGCCGAGATATCAAAAGCAGCAGCTTTTGGATTTCCCAAAAGCGCAATCAATTCGGTAGCGGCACTTGGAGTTTGGAATGGATAGGTAATAGTTGCCACGATTACCGCATCTACCTGAGACATGGAAATGCCAGAGCGCTCCAATGCTTGCTTACAGGCAGCTTCTGACATGGAGATTACAGATTCATCTGGTCCAGCAAAACGACGCGATTCAATCCCAGAACGTTCTCTAATCCATTCATCTGATGAATCGATTCGATCAACTATTTCAGAGTTGGGAATTATTCGTGAGGGTCGATATGCGCCAACTGCGAGTATTCTCGAATTGCGATTTTTCGGTGTGAAATTTAGCGCCATTAGTTCTGTCCGCTCGGATGTAATCTAACTAATGGTTGTCCAGGTGAAACCGGATCGCCGTCTTCTGCTAGAAATTCAATAATTGTTCCGCCATGTTCTGCCACTAAATCGATTTTTTCGCGGCGATTTTCAACGTATCCAACCACGGTACCTGCTTTTAAATTGCCACCAAGTTCGACATCTGTAACTTTAAAAGTCCCGCTAAATGGCGCAATTACTAAACGCCAAGTTGGTTGGTTATCAATGGGTGATGGTTTTCCATGGCGCGCAACCAAATCCATAGCAGCTGGAATATCTTCCGGAGTTTTAAGTGCCAACGTTTCTACTCCAGGCATGGCGCGCTTAATTAAACCAACTAACGTTCCAGCGGGCGGAACTTCAATTACCGCAGTTACTCCTAGATCGATCATTGATTCCATACAGAGATCCCAGCGCACTGGGTTTGAAATCTGGCCAACGATTCGGTCGAGAACTTCACGACCGTGATGAATTACCGCACCATCCTTATTTGAGAGCAATTTAGTTCTTGGGTCCCGAACAGTTACAGAACTAGCAAGCAGATTTAATCGATCTACCGCGGATTGCATATAAGAGGTATGAAATGCGCCAGCGACTGAGAGTGCACGAACCCGAGCGCCTTCAGGAGGATTTTCACTAAGTTTGGCTAGCGCAGTTAAATCACCAGCAGCCACAATCTGGCCGGCACCGTTATCGTTGGCAGCTGTTAAGCCAAGGGCTGATATCGCAGAGAGTACGGCCGCGCGCTCGCCACCTAAAATTGCGGACATACCAGTTGGGGTAATCGCAGAAGCTTTTGCCATCTCACGGCCACGCTCGCGAACCAAGACCATGGCGCTCTCTGCCGTAATTGCTCGAGCCCCAGCAGCGGCGGTTAATTCACCGACGGAGTGTCCAGCAGTTATGCCAACTTTATTAAAGGCATCGGAAGGATGCGGGAAGAGCGAAAGCGCTCCAACTAATCCCGCAGCAACAATTAACGGTTGCGCATTAGCGGTGTCTTTAATCTCATCGCTATCTGCAACAGTTCCTAAGCGAACCAAATCAATTTCGGCAACTGCGGACCACCATTCCAATAGGTCGCGAACTCGAGCGCTCTCCACCCATGGATTGAGAAAGCCTGGCGTCTGCGCTCCTTGACCGGGAGCCACGATTGCTAGCACGGGGCGAGTTTAGATTATCAAGAGGATTACTACCCAGTACCGCCCTCTACCTGCGGCGCTTTCACTTTTTGGCAAAGAGCTCTTTGTTGATTTTGGCGCGTATTAACTGCGCCAGAGTAAAGATTTGATTGCGGTAAAGAGTTCCTCTATTAATTCTGCAGCAATAAGAATTATTGCAACTGGCAGGAGATCAAAACTTCGCTTAATGAACCATGGCAAACCATTGCGAATCATCCATTTACGCTTTTCATATGAACTCATGATTTTTGGTTCTTCAAATTCAAATTCCTTAAACCGCCATCCATTTGCAACCAATAGTTCTTTGAAGCTAACAGCAATCATTTGATGACCAAAAGTTCCAGGATGCATACGATCGATATGCCAGAGCGACTTGCTATAAATATTGGGCAAACTTCTGGTTTTTAGAAGGGTAATTTCATACTCAAGACTTAATTTATGTATTACCTCATTTAGTGCATTTACCCGCTTGATCAATACTTTTTCCAGAGTTCTAGGTAATTTGAGTAATTGAGTTGGGTCATGAAGCTCTAACATCAAAATTTCGCTATCAATTCTTCGTAGTTCGATAATAGTAGATTTTAAGTTTGCATAAATCTGTGTTGGGTTGAAACCATTTCGAAGTATGTCATTTCCGCCGACAATAACTGCACAAATATCTGGCTTAAAATCGCGGATTTTCGGGAATTGCGTTTCGCGAACCTCTAATGATTTTGCTCCAGGTCTGGAAACATTTAGATAATCTACTTTCTCAGCAAAAGCTTTTGATAGGTAATATGCCCAACCACGTGGATTTCCATTTTGATCATAATCTCCAACTCCGAATGCTGCGCTATCTCCTAATACTGCGAATCGTCGCAAGTTCGGGAGCGCGGTTGTCATGCAATCTTTTTCTCTGGAATTAGTTTCATGACCTCACTACTTTCGCATTGTAGGTTGAGGATTTTTACCGCCGTAGTTTTCCAAGAAAATTTCTCGGCTTGGATTCTGGCAAAAGTCCGCATCTTAGAGTTAGCGAGTACTTTCAAAATCGCGTCGGCAAAACTGGCTGCATCATTTGCAGCGACCAAACCTGCTGGTCTACTCCCGGTCACATTTAATACTTCGCCAACTGCACTGGTATTTGAAGCGACTACCGGTGTACCAGCTGAAATCGATTCCAACGCTGCTAGGCAGAAAGTTTCAATCGGTCCAGGCGCTAGTGAAACATCTGCGCTGGCTAAAATCTCGGCGACCATCTCAGGATTTGCAATGAATCCCAAGAAATCAACTGGGTACCCCGCGCTCATTGATTTCAATTTCTTCCATTGAGGACCCATGCCTACATAAACCAATCTGGCGTCAACTCCGCGCGATAGTAATTCTTTTAGTGTCAGAAACGAAAGTTCCGGGTTCTTTTCCAATGACAATCGCCCGCAATGAACCATTAAATACTTGGCGCCTTTACTATATTTTTTATGACTTTGCATGGTTCTTTTAGATGGATGAAAATTTTCTAAATCTACGCCTAATGAGATCTTTGTTAGATTCTTACTCTCTATTTTCAGAAATTCTGTAGCGGCAAAATCGGTCGTAGCTACGACATTATCAAAACTCGCAGCCAATTTTTTATTATGCCAGTTAACTAATTTTGATCGAAGGGGTAATTTTGGAAAAAGAGATTTTGTTAATCCTTCGAGAGTTTCATGGCTAAAAACTAATGTTGGAATCTTACGATTCCTAGCCCACTTGCCGATACTCAGTAATGTGAAGCGATCCGAAATCTCGATTCGATCTGGTTTTAAAAGCGTTAAATAACGTTTGATTTGACGGTTGCTTCTAATAATTCGATAGCCCCCAGTAAACGGCAATTCCAAACTTGGAACTGTGATCCTAACTCCAAATGCAGTTTGTTCCGTGAAAAGCGATACGCCTGGAACTATGTAAGTAAATGTATGACCACTATTTCCATATTCCTTCCCGAGATGATGCAGCGTCGTTCTTATCCCTCCAGATTTAGGGCCGTAAAAATTAGCGATATGTACAATTTTCATGCAGCGCCCGCTTGCCTATTTTTGCTTGCAAGTACATCTCGATAATGAGTTAAGAGTTGGTTATTTATTACATTCCAGGAACGACCTAACACTGAAGTTCGAGCAATCTCTGCCATATTTTTTTGGTCAGAGTCATGAAGGTAATGATCAACAGCGTAATTGAGAGTACTTACATTTTGAACATCTATAAGATAACCTGAAACTAGATGGGTAATTAAATCTATTGGTCCTCCTGAATTAGGAGCGATAACTGGAACCCCACTTGAAAGAGCCTCTTGTACCGATTGGCAAAATGTTTCGTATCTGCCAGTATGAACAAATAGGTCTAAGGATGCGTAGATTTGAGAAAGTTCTTCTTTTTCCTTAAATCCCAGAAAAATTGCATTATTTAAGTACTTTACATATTTTTCTCGCGCTGGGCCATCTCCCACAATCACAAGTTGGATATCTTTTCGATTGTTAAGTGCTCTTAAGTCTTCTAATCCTTTTTCTGGTGCGAGTCTTCCAACATAGCCAACCAATTTTTTCCTTGCTCCACCTAGTTGGTGTCTTAATATCTCATTTCTATGGACGGGATTGAATTTATCTAAATCAATTCCACGTTGCCAGATTCGCGCATTTTTAACACCGGCTTCTTCTAGTTCGTTAAGGGACCAAGTTGATGGAACTAAAGTGCGATCTGTTTGACTATGGATATTAGATACCCATTTTCTAAGCGTTTTGTGCGCAATTGCTAACTTATATCTACTTGCAAATCCGGCTAGGTCGGTTTGATAAATGGAGACTGTTGGAATTCCTAATTTTTTAGCAATGTTATTGACATAGTTGCCTAGGAATAGTGGGGAAGCTAAGTGAATAACATCTGGGTTGAAACCTTCGATCAAGGGGGAGATCATACGTTCGGGCATTCCAACAGGGAGTAGTTGATTTATTCTCAAGCTCGTAGTTCGTTTAACTTTAAAACCTCGATATTGATTTACACAGTTAGCGCTCTCAGGCGCAATGACGATTGCCTCATGTCCATTTTCGCGGAGGAAATCTAAAACGCGCAAAACGGAGTTGGTCACCCCATTAATATCTGGCAAAAAAGATTCAGTAACTATCGCGACCCTCAACGCACTTTTCACAGAGGTATCATGATTTTTCTAGAAACCCTCAAGTTGAGGTTTAGGTTAAATGTTGCTAAATTGGAGGTGAATCATCAGGTCGGTCACTACTTAGATTACTTGTGGGTAATATAGGACAAATGAAGATTGCGGTATGCGTGAAGCAGGTGCCTGACTCTTGGGCTGAAAAAAAATTGGTATCTGGGCTCTTGGACCGTGCCGGAGTGGACGCTGTCCTTAATGATTTAGATGAGTATGCGATTGAGGAAGCGCTAAGAATTGTGGAACCGTTAAATGAAGGCAGCGAAACGCCAGCCCACACGATAACTTTAATCTCAATGGGACCAGATCGCGCGACAGAGGCGATTCGAAAAGGTTTATCGATGGGCGCTCATGACGCGATTTTGATTTCAGATAGCGCATTGGTCGGTTCAGATGCGCTCGCTACATCAAAAGTTTTAGCAGAGACAATCAAGTCCGAGGGGTACGATTTAGTTTTCTGCGGCACCGAATCAACTGATGCCCGAATGAGCGTAATCCCCGCGATGTTGGCTGAGCGACTTGGTTGGGCACAATTAACTTTTGCGGGCCTGCTAAAAGTTGATGCGGCGGCGAACAAGGTTGAAATTGATCGAATGACAGATGCTGGCGTAGAGAGTATGTCCGCTAGTTTTCCTGCAGTAATTAGCGTAATTGAAAAAATAAATGAACCACGGTATCCATCTTTTAAAGGAATCATGGCCTCAAAGAAGAAGACAATTAGCTCCAAGACGCTTAGCGAGATTGGTGTCGCAGCGAGCGATGTTGGCTTAGCAACGGCATGGAGCGTGGTTGATGACTCAGCCGCACGACCACCCCGTGAAAAAGGCGAAAAGGTTGAAGATACCGGCAATGGCGGCGACAAATTAGCCGAGTTCATTTTGGAAAAGCGGATTGTATGAGCAACGTATTAATACTTGTTGATCATGCCGCTGGAAAAATTGCAAAGACGGCTGGTGAATTAGCTGCGTTTGGAAAGCGAATTGGTAACGTTTCAGCACTTGTGTTAGCCGACCCTGGTTCAGGAGCTGCAATTGCCGAACAGTTAAAGGCTTTTGATATTGCAAAGATTTTAGTGGCAGAAAGTGCTGAATTTGCCAAACACGGAATTGCCGCAATCTCGGAGGCTGTTGCATCAGTTTTAGTTTCGGAAGCGCCAAAAGCGCTATTAATTTCAACTTCCGCTCGCGGAAAGGAAATTGCAGCTCGAGTAGCTGTAAAAAGTAATAGCGGGTTAATTACAGACGCAATTGACCTATCAGAAAATCTAATTGCAACGCAATCAATCTTTGGTGGATCATTCACGGTTCATTCGCATGTAAGCACCGGTACTCCAATAGTAACAATCAGACCAAGCGCAATTGATTTTACCGCAACTTCTTCAAATCCAACGGTTGAAAATGTCAATGTAGTAATTAGTGAAAGTGCAAAGTTGGTTTCAATAAATAACGTGCAGCCAGCTGTAAAAGGTGGCCGACCAGAATTAACGGAAGCGAAGATCGTAGTTTCCGGCGGGCGTGGTACAAATGGAGATTTTTCTAAAGTGGAATCCTTCGCGGATTCACTTGGAGCCGCAGTAGGCGCTTCTCGAGCTGCGACAGATGCTGGTTGGTATCCACATACTCATCAAGTCGGCCAAACTGGAAAAACGGTGAGCCCGCAACTTTATGTAGCTTGTGGAATCTCTGGCGCAATCCAACATCGTGCAGGTATGCAAACCAGCAAGACCATCATCGCGGTTAATAAAGATCCGGAAGCGCCGATTTTCGATCTCGCCGATTTAGGGATAGTTGGAGATTTATTCGCAGTTTTGCCACAAGCAGAGGTTGCAATAAACGCTAAAAAGCGCGCATAACCCGCACCATCTAGACTTAGCAAATGCGCGTTTATCTAGATCATGCTGCCACTACTCCGATGGTGGAACCAGCGATAATCGCACTTAATAAACAATTATTGAAATTGGGAAATCCATCTAGTCTGCATACGGCTGGCAGATCAGCCCGGAAAGATTTAGAAGAGGCACGAGAGTCGATTGCAAAAATTGCAGATTGCACACCAAGTGAAATAATTTTTACCGGTTCTGGGACTGAGGCGAATAATTCTGCGATTAAAGGTCTTTACTGGACGCGTTTGGCTGAAGATTCGCGCCGAAAAGTTATTGTAATTTCGGCATTTGAGCACCATGCAATTTTGGACCCAGTCGAATGGTTAGCAGAGCACGAAGGTGCTGAAATTATTAGGATTCCAATTCTTAAAAATGGGGTTATTGATTTAGAGTTATTCAAAAAAGTTATCGGTGATCGGTCCTCTGAAATTGCCCTAGTAAGCGTAATGCATTCAAATAATGAAGTCGGATCGCTACAACCGATTTCTGAAATCGTAAAAATCGCTGAAGAATTTAAAATTCCAGTGCACTCCGATGCAGTGCAGAGTTTTGGGAAAGTGCCCTTTTCATTTTCAAAATTAGGGTTAACTGCTGCGACTTTAAGCGGTCATAAGATTGGTGGGCCACTTGGAATTGGAATACTTATATTGAAACGAGGATTGGAAATTACCCCGATTTTGCACGGTGGCGGACAAGAACGTGATATTCGGAGTGGAACCCTTAACGCTCCTGCAATCGTCAGTTTTGCGGCCGCAGCCAAAACAGCAGCCGAAACTCTGGAAATGCGAATAGATTATGTATCTAAGTTACGCATGAAATTAATTTCTGAAATTGGGAAAGTAATTACGGATATAACGGTTAATGGCGCGACTGAAAAATCATCACTTCCTGGAATTGCAAATATAACTTTTCCAGGGACAGAGAGTGATGCGCTCTTGCTTTTGTTAGACGCTCAAGGGATCGCCAGTTCAACCGGCTCAGCATGCAGCGCTGGTGTGCCACAACCAAGTCATGTATTGATGGCAATGGGATTGAGCGCAAAAGAAGCAAAATCTTCGCTTAGGTTTTCGATGAGCGCTACGAACAATGACAGTGACATTGATTATCTTGTTTCTGTGATCGGTGAAGTAGTTACCCGTGCACGAGCGGCGCAGGTAAAACTATGAAATTGATTGCCGCAATGAGCGGTGGCGTTGATTCCGCAGTAGCAGCTGCACGTGCAGTAGAAGCCGGACATGATGTTATTGGCGTTCATCTGGCGCTTTCGAAGAATCCACAAAAGTACCGATCTGGAGCGCGTGGCTGTTGCACCGTAGAAGATTCTCATGACGCCCGAAGAGCGGCCGATGTAATTGGAATTCCGTTTTACATCTGGGATATGTCAGATGAATTTCATCAGGGTGTTGTTGAAAATTTCTTATCGGAATATGCGAGCGGGAAAACGCCGAACCCATGCTTACGTTGCAATGAAAAAATAAAATTTGAAGCAGTTTTAGATCGTGCACAAGCGATGGGATTTGATGGCGTAGTTACTGGTCATTACGCGCAGACAATCGAGAGTGAAAGCGGTCGATTACTTTATCGAGCAAATGATCCAGCCAAAGACCAATCTTATGTATTAGCAGTGTTAACTGCGAAGCAAATTTCCGGTGCAATCTTTCCATTGGGCGATACTCGAAAAGAAGATGTACGAATTGAAGCCGACCAACGCGGGCTTTCAGTTGCAAATAAACCTGATAGCCATGATATTTGTTTTGTACCATCTGGCGATAATGCAAGTTGGTTAAGAGATCGACTTGGAAGTGAAATTGGTCCAATCGTTGATGAAACCGGGAAAAAATTAGGCGAGCATAAAGGGGCTTACACATACACAATTGGCCAACGAAAAGGTTTGGGATTAACAGTTCCCGCTGCGGGAGGAGTTCCGCGTTATGTATTGAAAGTTGAGCCAATTACAAACACAGTTGTGGTCGGCACTCATGAAGCTTTAGCAGTTGAAAAAATTATCGGCGGTACTCCTAATTGGTGTGGTCCAGTGCCAGAAACATTAGCCAGCGCACCACTCAATGGATTGGTTCAGGTAAGAGCTCATGGGGCTCCGTTACCGTGCACTTATTATCGAAGTATTGAAGATGGCAACGAGCGACTCATCGCTGATTTAGTTGAGCCACTTTTTGGTTTAGCTCCCGGACAAGCGATGGTTATTTACGACGGTGATCGAGTAGTTGGTTCGGCAACAATTACGGAAACTAAATAGCGATGAGCAAAAGTTCAGTCCGCCAGGAGATGAGTGAACTGGTAAACGAAATTCGAGATCATCAATTTCGTTACTATGTTCTTGATAAACCAATAGTTTCAGATGGCGAATTTGATCTTCTCTGGCAAAAGTTATTGAAACTTGAAGGTGCAAATCCCGAATTGTGCGATCCAAACTCACCCACTCTTGAAGTAGGGGGCGGATTTGCCACACACTTTCAGCAACATGACCATTTTGAAAAAATGATGAGTTTAGATAACGTATTCGATGAGGCCGAACTCAATTCATGGTTTGAAAGAGTGGCTAAAGAATCTACTTCTAACACTTGGCTCTGTGAAGTAAAAGTTGACGGCTTGGCAATAAATCTAATTTATGAAAATGGAAAGTTGAGCCGTGCGTTAACTCGCGGAAATGGAACGACTGGTGAAGATGTCACGCTAAATATTAAAACTATCAAAAGCGTGCCGCATCAATTAATTGGTAAAAATATTCCCAAATTATTAGAGGTGCGAGGTGAGGTCTTCTTTCCAGTCGCTAAATTTAATGAAATTAATGAAACGTTAGAGGAGTCCGGGAAAACGCCATTCGCTAATCCGCGAAATGCAGCAGCAGGATCACTTCGCCAAAAAGATCCACGGATCACAGCATCTCGACCGCTTGATGTTGTACTTCATGGGGTTGGCGCAGTTGATGGCGCTAAATTTGAATCGCAAAGCTCCGCTTACGCCACACTTAAAAGCTGGGGACTACCAATTAGCAATCGCTACCAAGTAGTTAAATCCAAAGCAGAAGTTGCTGAGTTTATTGAGTTTTATTTAAAGCATCGCCACGATGTGGAGCATGAGATAGATGGAATTGTAATTAAAGTTAATGAACGGGAAATTCAAAATGCTCTTGGTTTCACTTCTAGAGCGCCTAAATGGTCAATTGCTTACAAATATCCGCCAGAAGAGGTAACTACTAAGTTATTAGATATAAGAGTTAGTGTGGGCAGAACTGGGAGAGTGACGCCATTTGGGTTTATGGAACCGGTCCGAGTAGCTGGATCAACCGTTACAAATGCGACGCTTCATAATGCCCAAGAAGTTACTCGCAAAGGAATCTTGATTGGTGATGTTGTTATTTTACGAAAAGCCGGTGATGTAATTCCAGAAATCCTCGGTCCGGTTATTGAAAAGCGGAGCGGTAACGAGCGTGCATTTGAAATGCCAACTCATTGTCCAGATTGCGGTTCAACGCTGCGCGCAATGTCAGAAGGCGATATCGACATTCGATGCCCTAATTCGCAATCATGCCCGGCTCAATTACGGGAACGGATTTATTACATTGGTTCTAGGGCAGCGCTAGATATTGATGTGTTGGGGTATGAAGCAGCTAATGCGCTATTAGAAGATAAATTGATTGCGGATGAGTCGGATCTATTTGCACTAAGTATTGCTGATTTAAAGAAATCTAAGTTTTTTCTTAAGAAAGATGGTGAAATTGGCGCCAATTCGGTGAAGTTAATTGCGGCTTTAGAAGGCGCTAAGGCTCGTCCGCTATGGCGAATTTTAGTCGCACTTTCAATTCGCCATGTTGGACCAACTGCTGCCCAAGCTCTGGCAAATAGGTTCGGAAATATTGCAGATATCGAGCGTGCAACGTTAGAAGAACTTTCAGATATTGATGGCGTTGGTGGGGTTATCGCACAATCCATCAAAGAGTGGTTTAGCGAAAAGTGGCATCGAAATATCATAACCAAATGGGAAAAATCTGGAGTTTGCCTGGTTGATGCCGTTACTGAAAAATTGCCACAAACTTTGGCTGGGCTAACAATTGTAGTGACCGGTTCACTTGTAAATTTCACGCGGGAGAGCGTCGTTGAAGCGATCACATCAAGAGGTGGAAAATCTGCCGCCTCGGTATCTAAAAAAACGGATTATGTTGTAGTTGGTGATGCGCCAGGTTCTAAATTTCAAAAAGCAGAAGAGCTAGGAGTGCCAATTTTAGATGAATCGCGATTTAGGCAATTATTGGAATCTGGTCCAGCAGGGTTATAAGATAGCGACATGAATAGATTCCAATCCTTAACCGAAGCGGCGGTCCGTGAGCTTCCAGCGCCTCCCGTATTTTTTGGGCTATTTGCCTTCACAGTGCTCTCGCTGCTGCTGTATTTAGTTCTTCGGCTTGGTCGCGATTAATTCTCGAACCGCAATTTTCGGGGGAACATTTGACCCGATTCATCGTGGCCATCTTCACCTATTAACTCAAGTAGTAATACGTGATTTATTTAAGAAAATAATTATTGTGCCGAGTGGTAAACCTTTATTAAAACCAACGCCACCGCAAGCCGATCAAAATTCTAGATTAGAAATGGTAAAACTTGCACTGACCGAACTGCCAGCTTCGATTCAAGAAAAATTAGAGATAAGCTCGTTTGAGATCGAGCGCAATGAAAATTCGTACGCCATAGATACAGTGAATCATTTAAAATCAAAATCTAATCAAGCTTTTACCTGGATATTAGGTTCGGATGCAGCAGCGAATTTGCCAGAATGGCATCGTTTTGCAGAATTGAGCCAACTTCTAGATTTTATGGTTATTTTGCGACCTACTTCAGTTTTCAGACAAATACCCGGTGCAAATCTAACTTCGTTAGAGATAGATGCGTTACCAATCTCATCGACAGAGATTAGGAATTCGATATTTAATAAAAAGGAAGTAGCCTCTGCGCTACCTACCAAAGTTTTAGATTACATCAAGAGAAATGGGCTTTATGCCAGCGCGTGAAAGCACGGTTGCACTTACTCAAAGGGCCGCTTTTGCAGTTATCGAAAAACTCGGTACAAACTTGGTCGCAGTTGATCTATCTGAACAGATGGTGCTCTCGGAAGTTTTCTTGATCGTTTCTGGACAGAATGAACGCCAAGTCGATGCCATTGCCGACGAAGTCGAACGCCAACTTGCCAGCATTGGGGAGAAACCAGCTCGTCGCGAAAGTACCGGGCATTGGGTGTTATTAGATTATTCCGATTTAGTTGTGCATATTCAGAGTGAAGAGATCCGTCAGTATTACATGTTGGATCGACTCTGGAGCGATTGTCCAATAATAAAACTTGACGCAGTATCCGAACTACAAAAACAACAAAGCGAGTTGCGCTGAAAATGAAAAAACAACGAATTGTTTTTTGGCGTCATGGCCAGACCGATTGGAATATTGAAAACCGATTTCAAGGACATTCTGATATTTCACTTAATAGTGTGGGCGTGAACCAGGCCAAGCGTTCTGCCGCGATTTTAGCAGAGATGAACCCTACGAAAATTATTTCAAGTGATTTAGATCGAGCTTTCAAGACTGCTTCAGAGTTAGCAAAGATTGTGAACCTTGAAATTATCAAAGATCGAGATTTACGCGAAACTAATGGCGGGAATTGGGAAGGCAAGACAGGCGAAGAGAACCGAAAGAATGATTACGAAAGGTTTGTAAAGTGGATCGACGGCACCGATGAAAAAGCGGGTGAGATTGGCGAACGGCGAAGTGAAGTTGCCGACCGCGCCATATCTGCAATTGATAGAGCTTTAATCGACCATGAAGGAACGTTGATTGTGGTTACACATGGCGGAACTGTTAGATGCGCACTTGGAAAGATATTAAATTTGCCACAATCTGAATGGAGCGTTATTGGCGGTTTATCAAATGCTGCCTGGTCAATTGTGGAACGTGGCGTAAATCCGTTAGATCATAGAAATAAATGGGTATTAGTGGAACATAATGCTGGTTCTTTGCCAGAGATTGTTTACGGCGAGGAGAGTGGCGCTGACCCGGAATCTGAAAACTCTAATCAGATTAGAGTTACAAAGTAGAAGTGAGATAAGGTCTCCCTAAATCAAGGGGCTATGGCGCAGCTGGTAGCGCACCTGCATGGCATGCAGGGGGTCAGGGGTTCAAATCCCCTTAGCTCCACGTGAATTCACAATCAACTGTCCACATTCCACGAGGTTGGCGCATTGAAGATTTATATGATCAAACCGGAAAGCGGTTTTTAATCACAGGCGGAACTAGCGGACTTGGCCGAGAAACTGCCCGCGAACTTGCACGAAATGGCGCTCACGTAACAATTACGGCTCGTTCGGCAAGCAAAGCGAATGAAACTCTAAACGAGATTGCAAGTGACAAAGTTGATTTTATTGAAATGGATTTAACAGATTTAGAGAGTGTTCGCAGGGCCGCGCGCGCAGTGACGGGAACCTACGATGTATTAATTCTTAATGCTGGAATCATGGCAATACCATTTGCAAAGACAGTTGATGGTTTTGAAACTCAATTTGGCACCAACCACCTCGGACATTTTGCATTCGCTGGATTGATTAAGAACCAAATTTCGCATCGGATAGTGACCGTTTCAAGTTTCGCGCATCGGATGGGTTCATTTGGCTCAGGCTCACTCGATGAGATTAGAGATATTGCGCTAGGTAACGAAAAGTATTCACCTTGGGGAGCTTATGGAACTAGCAAGTTGGCTAACTTATTGTTTTCATTTGAACTTGAACGTAAGGCGCGGATTAATGGGTGGCCATTTGTGGCGTTAGCAGCGCACCCAGGCTATGCCAACACAAACTTACAGATGGTTTCTTCACGAATTCGCGAGAATTCAACTGAAGAAAAGGTTACTGCGATTATGAATAAATTTTTGGGGCAAAGCGCTACGAATGGTGCGCTGCCTATTTTATTATCCGCAACACACCCAGGGCTATTTGGTGGTTTATTTGTTGCACCAAGTGGATTGTTGGAAATGCGTGGTTCCCCTAAACTAACTAGGGCAAGAGAAATTGCTTACGATCAAATGCTGGCTACCAACCTGTGGAGCATTAGTGAAGAACTAACTGGAGTGAGTTGGAAATAGATGAGTAAGAGTGCAATCATTATCGGTGCTGGCGTAATTGGATCTTCGGTTGCTTGGGAATTAGCAAAGAATGGATATTCAGTAACAGTTGTTGATAAGGAATCTGGCGCTGGCCAAGGATCTACTAGCGCTTCTAGCGCAGTAATCCGTTTCAATTACTCAACTTTTGATTCAGTAGCACTTGCTTGGGAGTCTTATCGTGGCTGGCAAAATTGGCCAAACCATTTAGGTGTGAAATTAGATCATTACGCCGAAGTCGTTAACGCTGGTGTTGTAATGGTTGAAGTTCCCTTTATGCCTTTTGCGTCAACCGAAGCCCTTTTCAAAGAAGTCGGAATTCCATATGAAATTTGGGGAGCGAAGGAACTTGCTGAAGGGATTCCTGGTTTTGATACTGGGAAATATTGGCCCCCAAAGAAAATTACTGATGACGCTTTCTGGGATGAAGCTAGTGGCGAATTAACTGCGATGTATACAAAAGATGGCGGGTATGTAAATGATCCGCTTCTTGCTGCCCAAAATTTAGCTGCTGCTGCAGCAGCCAACGGCGCAGTAATGAAATATAGAAGTGCAGTCACTGGGATTATTAAGAACGAAGAACGGGTGCTTGGCGTAACGCTCTCTGATGGATCAGAACTTCACGCGGATATTGTGATAAATGTTGGCGGACCTTGGAGTGGAAAAATAAATGAGATGGCAGGAGTCGGCGAAGATTTCACCATTGCAGTTCGACCAATGCGTCAAGAAGTGCACCACATTTCAACGCCACTAAATCTATTAACTGGTCCGATGATTGGTGATATGGATTTAGGTACTTATATGCGACCTTCACCGGGTGGTGCAATATTGCTAGGTGGAACTGAACCAGAATGTGAACCTTTGGAGTGGGTTGATGATCTGGATAAAGTAAATATGGTCCGCACTCAGGCGCTCTTTGAATCGCAAGTAATGCGCGTTGCTAGAAGGTTACCTGCGTTGCAAATGCCATCGTCACCATCTGGAATTGTTGGAATCTATGATGTAGCTGCTGATTGGACCCCGATTTACGATAAAACTAATTTGCCAGGATATTACGTTGCGATGGGTACTAGCGGTAACCAATTTAAAAATGCGCCATTTGTTGGAAAATTGATGTTCAAATTAATTTCCGAAGTAGAAGCTGGCGCAGATCACGATAAAAATCCAGTTGAAATAGTGGGCGAGTACACCGGACATAAAATTAATATCGGCACTTATTCACGGAAGCGAAAAATAAACGAGAACTCTTCTGGAACGGTCATGGGGTAACTTAAAAGTAAATAAAAAAAGGCCCCGACTTTTGTCGGGGCTTTTTTTAGATTCTTAAATTAGAACTTGACGTCTAATTTATCGTTGTGAATGATTACGCCATCTTTGATGGACCAAACTTCGAAAGCGCCACCCGCTGGGTCGCCGGCCTTATCGAATTTTGTGTAACCCCATACACCGTTATAAGTGATTGGCTTTCCTGCAGCAACATCCTTAACAGCAGCTGTTAATTCGTTCCATGCATAAGCAGTTCCACCGTTGTTGCCACCTACGTTGCGAAGACCCTTTGCAAGCGCCTTAGCTGTAGTTGCACCAGCAGAGATACCTGCAAGGCAAGCTAGAACTGCAGCATCAAAGCCAGATCCGTCAACGAAAGTTCCTGGGTTCTTTGGGTATGCAGCTTTGAAAGCAGTTGACCATGTAGCAGCAGCAGTTCCATTTGTTTTTGCAGATGTGCCACGGATGCCATTCATAAATGATGCGCCAACAGTCTTAACAGCTGAGTCATCATTGAATGCTTCAGTCATGAAAGTAGTTTTTGCATCCCACTTTTTAGTACGTGTTAAAGCTGGTGCTAATTTAGCGAATGAATCTGGATAATCAACGAAGACGAAAGCATCGCGCTTTGTCTTTACAAGTGCTGCAGCTTCTGAATCATATGAAGCAGCGCCTGAGTTCCAAAGAACTGTTCCGCCGATATGTCCACCTTGAGCTAACCAAGCTTTTTTAAATGCGTTTGCGAGACCAGTTCCGAATGAGTTGTTGATCGCACCAACAGTTACCCATGCAGTTGGGCTATACGCTGTTGAAATTGCTTTCACTAGCGCTTGCGCCTGCAATAGATCTGAAGGATAGGTACGGAACAATGTGTCGTTATCTTTGAAAGTTGTTAGCGCTGGTGATGAAGCAGCAGAGGCAATTGCAATTGTGCCTGCTGATGCAGCTGTAACAGCTCCGATTGCAAGAGATGCACCGGAAGTTAGTGAACCAACGATGAAGTTAACTTTGTCAGATTTAACAAGCTTTGTAGCAGCTTCGGTTGCAACTGCTGGCGCATCGGAGACTGAGTCTTCTTGAGCGACCATTTTGCATGAACCTGCAACACCAGCTGCGGTCATCGCAGTCGTTACAGATGTAACACCAAATGCAGCAGCGTTAGCTAAACCAGTTCCGTAAGCAGCGAATCCTGCGCCGGTCATTGGTTGCACAGTACCGATACGGATATCGACGGCCGCCGCGTTTGCTGGAAGTGATGAAGTAAATAGTGCGGTGATTGCTAATGCCGCA
>CAZMNB010000024.1:0-16901 GCA_964567545.1 uncultured Bifidobacterium sp.
CTAATTGGGTAAGTGAGGTATCTAAAGTTTGCAGGGTAATTAATCGCTCTTGTTCTTCGGGTGAGGATTTCATAACCTGGCACTCCCCTCGAAGGGCTAATGAATTTGGAGTTGTTTTTCAGTTCTTGTGGGCGCTGAGGGGATCGAACCCCCGACATCCTCGGTGTAAACGAGGCGCTCTACCGCTGAGCTAAGCACCCGGGCTGCCGGTCTTCTGGCAGCTTGGCCTGCGAAGTCTACAGGGTCGCCAACGCGGATTTGTACTCGTTAATATCGCGCGCAGCGCTGATCGCGTTAATAACTTGCCACTTAACTACGCCTGTTTTATCAATAATAAATGTGCCACGCACTGCGCATCCGCGCGCGTCATCAAAAACGCCATATTTCTTTGCGACATCACCATGTGGCCAGAAATCACTTAGAACTGAGAATTGATAATTCTCCCGCTCGGCAAATACTTTTTGCGTAAATGGTGAATCGCAAGAAATTGCTAGCAGTTCTACACCTTCGTTTTGGAAAGCGCTGAGGTCGTCGCGAAGTGCACAAAGTTCGCCAGTGCAAGTTCCAGTAAATGAGAATGGATAAAAAGTTAACACCACGTTTTTCTTTCCGCGAAAAGAAGATAGTGAAACTACCTCACCATGTTGATTCTTTAATTCAAAATCTGGAGCGAGCGCACCATTTGTTAGCGTCATGTTCTTCCTATCTATTTCTTAGTGGATTTTCGGGCAAGAAGTTTGGTAGCAGTCCAATCGGATGCGACCGGGAATGATGATGTCACACTTAAGCCGGCTATTGGTGCGGCATCTTGAATATCACTTGGTTCAACATGGCCATCTCGCCCCGCTTTTGGAGTTAGCAACCATAGTGAACCGTTTTCCGCTAAATATGTAAGTGCATCAACGAGCTCGTCAATTAAATCGCCATCATCTTCCCGCCACCAAAGTATGACCGAATCGACTACTTCATGTATTTCGCCAGAAAGTAAATCATTTCCAGAAATTTTAATTATTGAGTTGCGAATACTCTCATCGCAATCACTTTCGTGGCCAGATTCTAAAATCAGATGACCACTTACTATTCCCATTCGGGCGGCCACTAAATCTGGCCCCACAGGGGTGCTCACTCAGACCTACCTCTCCGTACGGTAATCGCGCTAATCGCGTTATGTGAATTCGATGGAACAAGGAGAAGTCCACCGAAACTCGAGCATTTGCGCAAGTCCCCCGCCTATCGCCAGAGTTTCGGCGCTTCGATGTGACTCTTTGGCCAGCAACGGGAAAGATAGACCTGTGCGCGATTTAAGTGAACTTCCAAACAATGCCATTGATGCCCTCTTCGATTCCAACCCTGAAGAAACCGCAGAATGGCACCAATCCTTTGATGCGTTAATTAAACATGCTGGTCCAACTAGAGCGCGGTATTTGATGCTCTCGCTATTGCAACATGCCCATCAAAAAGAATTACAGCTGCCTGCGCTGCGATTGACCGATTACATAAATACGATTCCACCAGAGCGAGAACCAACCTTTCCCGGCGACGAAGCAGTTGAACGCAGAATTCGCGCATTTATCCGTTGGAACGCTGCACTATTAGTTCATCGAGCGCAACGACCAGGGATTGGCGTTGGCGGACATATCTCCTCATTTGCGTCATCAGCAGCACTTTACGAAGTTGGCTTTAATCATTTCTTCCGCGGCAAAGATCATGGTGGGGGCGGCGATCAAATTTATTATCAAGGCCATGCCAGTCCCGGTATCTACTCGCGTGCATTTTTAGAAGGTAGGTTCTCTGAAAAGCAATTAGATGGGTTCCGCCAAGAACTTTCACATCCAGGTGGCGGGCTATCTTCTTATCCGCATCCAAGATTAATGCCCGATTTTTGGGAGTTTCCAACCGTTTCAATGGGACTTGGTCCAATCAATGCAGTTTATCAAGCGCGCTTTAATCGTTACTTACATGGTCGCGGAATTAAAGATACAAGTGATCAACGTGTTTGGGCATTTCTCGGTGATGGCGAAACCGATGAACCAGAAAGTGTTGCAGCTTTAACTTTAGCGGCGCGCGAAAAGTTAGATAACTTAACTTTTGTAATCAATTGCAACTTGCAACGACTTGATGGACCAGTTCGCGGTAACGGCAAAATCATTCAAGAGTTAGAAGCCTTATATACCGGAGCAGGGTGGAATGTAATTAAAGTTATTTGGGGTCGCGAATGGGATCCACTTTTTGCATCTGATCGAGAAGGCGCACTTGTTGATTTAATGAATATAACTCCAGATGGCGACTTCCAAACATTTAAAGCTGAAGGTGGCGCATATGTAAAAGATAATTTCTTTGGTCGAGATCCGCGTACCGCAGCAATGGTCGCGAATTGGACACCTGATCAAGTTTGGAATCTAAAGCGAGGTGGCCACGATTATCGAAAGCTTTACGCTGCATATAAGGCTGCGACTGAACATAAAGATCGACCAACCGTAATTCTCGCGAAAACTATTAAAGGATGGACCCTTGGTTCTAACTTTGAAGGTCGTAACTCAACCCATCAAATGAAAAAAATGACTTTGGAAAACATTATTGAATTCCGAGATCGTCTTGAAATTCCAATAACTGATGAGAAACTCGATAAATATTTGCCACCATATTTCCATCCTGGCGTAGATTCACCAGAATATAAATACATGATGGAACGGCGAAACGCGCTTGGTGGATCAATGCCGAAACGTAGATCGATTTCTAAACCTTTGACCCAACCTGCTGAATCTGCATTTGAAGTTGCAAAGCGTGGCTCTGGCCATCAAGAAATTGCCACAACAATGGCCTTCGTACGATTGCTTAAAGATTTAATTAAAGATGAAGGGCTTGGTTCAAGATTTGTACCGATTATTCCTGATGAAGCTCGCACTTTCGGAATGGACTCTCTCTTCCCATCGCTAAAGATTTATTCACCACATGGTCAGCTCTACACCTCAGTAGATCGCGAATTAATGCTCTCTTATAAAGAATCAACTAGCGGCGTAATTTTGCATGAAGGTATAAATGAAGCAGGCTCGGTTGCCTCTTTCACAGCCGTTGGAACTTCGTATGCAACTCACGATGAACCAATGATTCCGATATATATTTTTTACTCGATGTTTGGCTTCCAAAGAACTGGTGATGCATTTTGGGCAGCAGCCGATCAGATGTCACGCGGTTTTGTAATGGGTGCCACTGCTGGCAGAACCACGCTTAACGGTGAGGGTCTCCAACACGAAGATGGTCACTCTCACCTACTAGCGTCCACAAACCCTGCGGTAGTTTCTTATGACCCAGCATTTGCTTTTGAAATTGGGCAGATTGTTAAAGACGGATTACGTCGCATGTATGGTGCAAATAGTGAAAATATTTTCTATTACTTAACGATGTACAACGAGCCTTACCTGCAACCTGCGCAACCAGAGAACCTTGATGTAAGGGGTCTTTTGAAAGGCATCTACTTATATGCCGAGGCGCGCGGCCGCAAGAAACGGCAAGCAAATATCCTGGCTTCTGGCGTAGCTGTAAATGCCGCGATGAAGGCGCAAAAGTTATTGAAAGATGATTGGGGCGTCAACGCAAACGTTTGGTCGGTAACTTCTTGGAACGAACTTCGCCGAGATGGGCTGGAGATAGATCGCCATAACTTATTACACCCTAATAATTTAAAAACTGCTTTTATTACTGACCGATTAAGCTCAGTAAATGGACCGGTCCTCGCTGTCAGTGATTTCATGCGAGCAGTTCAAGATCAAATTTTACCGTGGGTGCCACAACGATTTGATTCGCTTGGTACCGATGGTTTTGGTCTTTCAGATACTCGCGGCGCGCTCCGTCGGCACTTTAAAGTAGATGCTGAATCAATTACGGTCGCAGTACTTTCGCAATTAGTTCGAGAGAAAAAGATGAATAAGAAAGTAATACAAGCTGCCATTGATAAGTACAAACTTAATGATGTTTCAGCGGCCGATCCTGGAAATACTGAAGGATCCGGTTGAGTTAAACTTTGCCGGCGGCGGCAAAGAAGGTTACTGCAGCTAGCATCAAAGCTGGGATAACCAACATCAGTGGCAATCCAATTATGTGAATGGTCCAAGCCAGCAGAACGCGTACTGCGAAATTTAATATCTGATTTAGCGCACCAATTTCGGCAACAATTACACCACCTGGACGATCACTTCTTCGCCCAGCTATCGCCAAGAAGAGTGGGCCTAGGAATGAAATACCAACCCCACCTACTAAAAAGGCGACATTTACAATAAAAAAACCAGTAGCTAGCTGGCTTTTTGATATCAAATATCCAGTAAACATGAAGATTGCAAAAGTTAAACCGCCAACTAATGGGAATACTCTGATCAATCTCTGTTCACTCCAACGTTTTGAAAGCGGACCGAAAGAGATTCTTCCAATAATCATCCCACCCATAAAGCAGATGTATGGAATTACCGCAAGTGAAGCATTCACGCCAATTTCTTCCCGAGCAAAAATTGAGCCCCAATCGCCGAGCATCGTTTCTAAACTTTGCGAAAAAAGCACAGCGATGCTGATAAACCAATCAATTTTGAAAGATTTCGCCATATCCTTAAGTGTTACAACTTCATCTGAATCCGTAATCTCGCTGCCTTGTAATAGAACGCCGCGTAGCAGATAAATTACAAACATCGTTATGAAAAAATCAATAATCACTAAGGTATCTACGTGCCATGTAATCGGAATGGTCTGAGCCACCAATGATGCGACAATGGCACTAGAAAGCGCCCCTGCCGTCCAAAATCCATGCATAAATGGAATTATGGTTTGGCCGCTATCTTTTTGGCGATGAAAAGCCTGAGCGTTTATGGCGATGTGATAACTCGACCAAGAGGCACCACACATCAAATTCAAAATTAAATATATAAATGGGTTGTGAAGATGAACCATAATTGCGAGCGTTCCATACATAGTAAATGTTGAAACAATCAATACCTGCCTCACACCAATTCGGTGAACTATATGGCCCATCGTTAAGAGACTTACCAACGCTCCAATTGATCCGGTGCTTAGCAGGACACCAAAGATTCCGTTGCTTACTCCTAAATTATGTTTGATCTCAGGCATGCGCGGCCCTAGCGTCATTACGCCTAATCCAAAGAGGCCAAACATTGTAGCCAGCGCCTGCTTTTCAGCTCGGCCCATTTCTTTAGTATGTTTTATTAAAATAACGCACTCGCCAACGTGTTTCGAGCTTTTATTAAAATTGGATCTATTGGATCTACTAATGAAAATAGTGAAAGCAAATGCTCCTTTGCCCGTTTCTTATCATCGCCATCCAAAATACGGATAGATTTTATTAACCGATTAAATCCACTTTCATAATTTCCACTAGCAACCTCTAAATCTGCTGCTTGAATCTGTAACGCTAAATCGTTTGGTTCGGCGGCAGCTTTCGCCAAGATGGTTCCACTATCCAAATTAGAAATACGAACCATCAACTCACATTGGGCTAACCCAATCTGCGCCAACTTCTCGGCGGGTTTTCTAGAAAGCCATTTCTTGTATGCAAGCGCAGCCGATGCATAATCACCTTTTTCAAGCGCCGCCATTGCATCTAGCTCTTCTGGCTCCATCATTGGTTCGGCTGGTTCGTTTGTTTTTGCCGGTCCCGCAATCTTTAACCCTTTTTGAGCAGCTAGCTCTAATAATTTGTTAATTACAGCGCGAATTTGTGGCTCTGGATGCGGTGCATCAAAGAGTGGAACGCCTTGCTCTTGAATCAGCGCAATACAAAATGGCAAAGATTGAACTTGTAATGCGTTCGCCATCTCGGGATATTTATCAAGATTTACGCTGCCTAATCGCCAACTGCCGCCTGCCTCGTTTGCAAACTTATTAAGTATTTCTAAGACTTGAACCGACTCAGGCATCCGGGCTGACCACGCTAAAAGTACGACTGGGGTTGTATTGGAAAGGCTAACAAAATCACTCACTAAGTTTTCTGGAGTTGCTTCAATAGCCACACCTGTTGGAAGTGGATTTGAATTTGCAGCCGGCTTTTTTAGGGAACTTAGATCAAATGCTCTTCCGAAATTTTGTGGCAAATTAGGGGTACTCACCCGGTAATCCTATTTCAATTTTTTGTATGGAGATAATTTAAATGGCTGTGAATTGCATCTAAAACCGCACTAGCGCCAGTTTCGTTCTCCATCGAACCAATTAATACTGGTGGTTTCCAATTTGCATCTTTAGCTGAGAGCGCAAGTGAACGCTCTACCTCCCGAGCAACCTCGTCCGCGCCGCCGCGATCTTCTTTATTTATTAAATAAAGATCACCAATTTCCATCACACCAGCCTTTGCCGCTTGAATACCATCACCCATTCCTGGAGCGAGGACCACCATTACGGTATCGGCGTGACGCATCACTTCAATCTCACTCTGGCCAACACCAACCGTTTCGATAATCACATTATCAAATCCAGCTATCGACAAAATGTAAACCACTGAATCGGTGGCATTTGATAATCCGCCCAGTGCACCTCGAGTAGCAAGTGAACGAATAAAAACTTTCTTATCGGAAAAATGATGAGTTAATCTGATTCGATCACCAAGCAATGCGCCACCTGTGATTGCTGAAGATGGATCGATTGCCACGATTGCAACTGATTCGCCGTTCTTTCGAATCAAATTTATCAAAGCGCTAGTTGTTGTAGATTTTCCGACGCCAGGACTCCCAGTAATGCCAATTATTGGCGGCAACTTATCTGGAACTCCTAAAAATGGTTTCAATTCTGAAACTAGTAATTCAAAATCTTCAACAAGCGAAGCTGCTTTAGCGATGATTCTTTGATCGCCGCTTCTAATTTCTGATGCAAAATCGGCGATGGACTTGAGCGCACTTTCTCGTGTCGCTGGTTTGTCTGGGCTCGCCATACCTGACACGATACGACATGTGAACCAACCAAGCGCGCATCTCGCTGGAATCCCTGGGCTTGTCGGCATCGATCATGTAGGAATTGCCGTTGAAAATCTGGATTCGGCGATTGCGTTCTACGCCACACACTTTGGTGCGGTGCTTACGCATCGTGAAATAAATAGCAAACAACGTGTAGAAGAAGCCATGATTCAAATTGGCAATTCGACTATCCAACTTTTAGCGGCAACCGACCCGGAATCTACAATCGCCAAATTCATCGCAAAAAGTGGCGTCGGGATTCAACAACTCGCATACCGAGTTACAGATATTGCAGCCGCCGCTGCCGCTGCTCGTGCGCTAGGAATTAGAGTTTTATACGAAGTGGAACAGATCGGAACTGCCGGCGCAAAGATCAATTTTTTACATCCAAAAGATTGCGGTGGCGTACTTGTTGAATTAGTTGAGCCTGTTAAAAACTAATTAACTCTTAACACGAACTCCCGAATCCATTCGATAAGGCAAAATTGAATTCATATAGTCCGAGGTTGCAAAATCTAAACCAACATCTTTTCCAGCTTTCTCGCCTAAATACCAACGATGTTCCAAGACTTCATGAAATACCTGGGCATCTTCGACTCGACCTTTTAAATTTTCCGGTACTTGGTTAATGACTTTTTCGAAAACTTCAGTTAGCCAACGTTTTATAGTTTCTTCCCTTGGTGGTCTTGGCTTCTCTTCCCGTGATCGGAATCGATCGTAAGAGGCAAGCAAACGTTTCGCTTGTAACTCTTCAGTCTCCAAGCCAATTAATTCACGTAGCCGCTGCTGGTGATAACCCGGTGCTACTAACTTAGGTTGGAAATTTAGCGCCTGTTTCTCGCCATCTAGCGAAATCTCAACTTCTTCAACCGCAAAACCTAAATCTTGTAAGGAGCGCATTGCGCGTTCAACTGCATGGCGATCACTTGGATCTAGAGCTTGTGGCTCTTTTAATGCTTTCCAAAGCCGGTGGTAACGGCGAATTACCGCTTCGCTAGCGCGGATTGGATCCATTCCTTCATGTAGAACACCGGCAATCGCTAAATCTTCCAATTCAGCAGCAACATTAAATCGCGCAATTTCTAAATCATGCTCACGCTGCCCATTGCTTAAGCTTTTTTGAAACTCACCAGTTTCAGCATCTACTAGGTATGCGGCATACCCTTCAGCGTCTCGCCGAAATAGGGTATTTGATAACGAACAATCTCCCCACCAAAATCCCAATAAATGTAGGCGTACCAATAAGAGCGCAAGGGCATTTGCCATATTTATAATTTCAGCGTCTGAAATATTTGAACTGAGAATTACTCGATACGGCAGTGAATAAGGTAAAAATCTTGTAACTAATGTACAGGGTAGCTCTGCACCACTCTTG
This sequence comes from uncultured Bifidobacterium sp., assembly GCA_964567545.1. Lineage (GTDB taxonomy): Bacteria > Actinomycetota > Actinomycetes > Nanopelagicales > Nanopelagicaceae > UBA7398. The sequence goes on from CAZMNB010000024.1 coordinate 8,320, forward strand.
CTCAGCCTGCCTTCAACCACGGCAATCGGCCCTACAGAGGGGGCATTTCGTTTTATCAACTCGCGCAAAATTACATACTCGCGATTAGCAAACTCCGCTACCGTTTCCTTAACTGCGTAAATTTCACTTTCTGGATCGTTGCTTGATCTAACTAATCGAACTATATGCCTTGAAATACCACGCTGGTTGGTAAGAGTTGGATCTTCCGGCCACTCTTCTAAAGGTGTAGACCAAGGCAACGAAGCGAGCGCGCCAATCTCATCACCTAACCCGGTGATGCGGAGTCCCGATTTAACCGCTGCCATAACCGTATTCTCTCTGATAATTGTGAACGGCGCGTTACATTAAAGGGTGGTTAGGGTATTAAGTGAAAAATCACCATTTACAATGGCGCAATGGCGATCTTAAGAAAGAAACCAGCAAAAAGTATTCTGACCGAAGATTTTGGGGTCAGCGGTCAACCCATAAATAGAAATAATCCTTTCTACTTTGGATTCCTAGCTGCGACTGGCGCAATCACAGCGCTCACTCTTATGCGCGCGTTAGCTTCGGCAAGCCAAGTATTCGTTTTAATCATAATTTCACTCTTCTTCGCTATGGGGTTAAACCCAGCAGTTTCTACGCTTCAAAATAAGGGGCTCTCCCGCAAAAAAGCTGTCACTGTAATTATTTTTGGGTTATTGCTCTTCGTCACACTTTTCATCATAATTGTGATTCCACCATTAGTTAAACAAGTCAATTCATTTGTAAGTAGCGCGCCGCAATTAGTTGATTCGCTGCGACAAAATGCCAACATCGCAAAGTTAAATGATCAATATGGATTTATTGATACTCTAGAAACCAAATTGCAAGAGTGGATTAAGAATGGAAAATTAGTTACATCAGCTTTTGGTGGCGTGCTTGGCGTGGGTAAATCCGTAATATCTGGCACTATTTCGACTTTAACAATTATCGTGTTAACTCTCTACTTCATCGCCTCACTTCCAAATGTAACGGAGATGGCATACCGTTTAGTTCCAAATTCACGTCGGGAACGCGTATCTCGGTTAAGCGATGCGATTATTGGTCGAGTTGGGGCATTCGTTGGTAGTCAAGTTGTGGTTGCAATACTTGCTGGAGTTTTCGTTTTAGTTTTAGCGATAATTCTGGGACTGCCATATTCAGCCGCGCTCGGCATGATCGTACTTTTTTGTGGCCTAATCCCATTAGTCGGTCATTTTTTGGGTATCTCAATTGTCACGATTGTTGCGCTAACTGAATCACCAAAAACTGCAGTAATTGCATTTCTTGGCTATGTAATTTATGTGCAAGTTGAGAATTACTTAATCACGCCAAGAATTATGAAAAAGTCACTATCCATTCCAGGGTTAGTAACAATCGTGGCTGCGCTATTGGGTACATCGTTATTAGGGTTAGTAGGCGGTATTTTGGCGGTCCCGATCGCTGCCGCAATTTTGTTAATACTTGATGAAGTTGTCTATCCGAACGCTGCTAAATCTTAAATTTCTATCGGCAACGGTAGCGCTGCTGGATTAATGATTTTAAGAATTTCAGTTAGGGCTATATAAACAAACGGTTCGCCGACCCAGAGATGTTTTGCGCCATCAATTCCAAGAACTTTTGCTTGTGGAATTGAAGAGAACCTCTGCTTCGCTTCTTCGGGTTTTAAGAATTCATCAAATTCGGGCACAAGCGCGATTATTGGCCGGCCATCTTTTGCCCAAAATAACATTTCAACTTCACTGGTTCTACGAAGTGGAGGGCTCAGTAATATCAACCCTTTAATGCGTGGATCCTTTGCGTAAGCCAAAGCTAACTCGGTTCCAAAGGACCAACCAATCACCCAAATGTTTTCTAATTTCAAATCTTTAAACGCGAACTCAAGTGAGGCTTCGACATCGAATTTTTCAGTTTCGCCATTTCCGAATTCACCGTCGCTCTTTCCAGCTTCACTCTCGGTGCCTCTAGTGTTAAATCGGAGTACTGAGATATCAGCCAAAGCTGGCAACCGATTTGCGGCTTTCTTAAATATGTGGCTATCCATCATGCCGCCATGGGTTGGCAATGGATGTAAACAAAGTAGCGTCGCGACCGCTGGCTTTAAGGGGGTTGCAACTTCGCCAATCAAATTTAATCCATCCGCAGTATGAATTGTGATTTTTTGGCGATTCGCTGGCAAAACCGTACCTGGGCGGATTAACTCTGACACCAAATCAGTTTACTCTGACGCCATGGCAAACCATGAAACCTTCGCAAGTCTCGATCCTGCTACTGGGAATGAAATAGGTCGATATCCAATTACTTCTAGGGATGAAGTATTCCAAATCGTAAACGATGCAAAAACTGCCGCTAGTTCTTGGGGAGCTTTAGGATTTTCTAAAAGAAGAAAGGTTCTCTTAAAGTGGGCTGCTCTATTAACAAATGAAATTGAGATTGGTGCTTCATTAATTACCAATGAAACTGGAAAACCAATTAGTGATGCGCGATTGGAGTGCACTCTAGCGATTTCGCATATCGCTTGGGCTGCGAAAAACGCTGGTCGAATTCTTGCTACCCAATCTCGCCCTGCCGGAATTCTAATGTTTAATATGTCCGCAAAAGTTGAACGATCACCATATGGAGTTGTTGGTGTGATCGGGCCGTGGAATTACCCAGCATTTACTCCGATGGGGTCAATTGCCTATGCGTTAGCTGCTGGCAATGCTGTTGTATTTAAACCCAGCGAATACACCCCTGGAGTTGGTTCCTGGCTCAGCGAAACATTTAAACGTGTAGCGATAATTGATTCCATTTTCACCACGATAACGGGGTTGCCTGAAACTGGAAAAGCTCTTACTGAAAGTGCAATCGATAAAATTTCATTTACAGGTTCCACAAAAACCGCAAAATTAGTTGGTCAAAGTTGCGCAGCACGAATGATCCCAGTTGTGCTTGAATGCGGTGGTAAAGATCCGGTAATTGTTGATCGAGATGCAGATCTTGCGCTAGCTGCTGAAAATACCCTCTGGTCTGCGATGTCGAACGCCGGTCAATCTTGTATCGGAGCTGAAAGAGTTTATGTACATAGTGATGTTGCTGATAAATTCATAGAAATTATCACTGAGATGGCTAAAAAATTAAAGCCAGGCGCTACTGAAGGCGATAACTATGGCCCAGCCACTATGCCTTCTCAATTAAAAACGATTTCCGCACATATAAAAGATGCAGCAGCACAAGGTGCAAAATTTATTTTAGGTGGTACCGATTCCGTGCACGAACGTTTTGTTGACCCAGTAATCATGTGTGATGTACCAGAGGGTTCCATAGCGGTTACAGATGAAACATTTGGTCCAACTTTGGTGATTAATCGGGTGCCAAATATGGAAACTGCGATTCGATTATCAAATGCCACGCGGTATGGCCTAGGTGCATCAGTCTGGTCTAAGCGAAACGGCGAGAAAATTGCCGGCCAATTGCAGTGTGGAATGGTCTCAATTAATTCAGTATTTCTCTTTGCTGCAATCGGGTCAGTTCCATTTGGCGGCATAAAAGATAGTGGCATTGGTCGGATTCATGGAGCTGAGGGCTTGCTTGAGTTCACTTATCCGCGAACCATTGTGCGACCATTATTCAAAATTCCAATCGCATTCACTACATTTAATCGAACCAAGTTTGCTGATAAATTTATTGTAAAATTAGTAGCAGCGTTACACGGTAGAAAACAGCGTTAATTAATAGCGCGGCGCATTCCTAGTACGTTCTGTTTTTGGTTTGCGATCATCGCGTTTGTTCCAACATGCAGTATGCCAATGTCTCCGACTTTCCACATCATGTTCTATCCATGCCACGGTATGTGGTGTGGCCATTGGAATAATTTGATCGCATCCCGGACATCGATACGGCTTAGTTGAACCAGATCCAGTAATTTTGCGAACTCGATAAATACCTTCATCATGCTCTTCGATAGTTTCATGAGAAACGTTGCTCTCTCGTTCTGGAGGTTTTGGACCGCGTCGTTTAGGGTGATTCCGTCGAGGACTCATGGCCATTAGAATAGCGAAATGCTGCACCCGTTAGTAATTGATGTTTCGAATTTAAAAAAAACTTATGCTGGTAAAACCGCAGTTAACGGAATTGATCTCCAAGTTCGCAAGGGCGAAGTATTCGCACTATTAGGTCCAAATGGCGCTGGCAAGACCACAACGGTGGAGATTTTGGAAGGTTATCGCGACCGCGATAGTGGCATGGTTTCGGTACTTGGATTCGACCCAAATTCAAATGGAAGCAAGTCAGCAGAACGAGAATGGCGAGATCAGATTGGTATTGTCTTACAAACCACAATGGATGCACTCGATTTGACGGTGCGAGAAACCCTCACACACTTTGCAAAATACTATTCAAACCCTAAAGATCCTATTTCGGTTATCGAATCAGTTGGATTGACGGAGAAAGTAGATGAAAAAATTAGAACGCTCTCCGGAGGTCAACGCCGTAGGTTAGATGTAGCGCTCGGCATCATCGGAAAACCAGAATTACTTTTCTTAGATGAGCCTACAACTGGCTTTGACCCCGAAGCTCGACGAGCATTTTGGGGTTTGATCAGAAGTCTGCGCGACGAAGGTACTTCAATATTATTAACTACTCACTACCTAGATGAGGCTGAAGCGTTGGCCGATCGCGTGGCGGTGATAAATAATGGAGAGATTATTGAAGTAGCAACTCCAAAAACTTTAGGTGGGAGACATGATTCTAAAGTTGAAATTGCTTGGATGGATCATGGCGAACTTAAATCCATCTTGACCGACTCGCCTACCGCAGAAGTGCAAAAATTGGCAGAGCGATTTGGCGGCGAAATTAATGGATTGACCGTCACTCGTCCAACTTTGGAAGATATTTACCTAAAAATGATCGGCGAGAATAGATGAGACAAATTTCAACTATCAAGTTGGGGCTATCTCGAGGAGCACTTGAAATAAAACAGTTTAATCGGCAACGTGAATCCGTGGTTTTCACAATTCTATTTCCGGTTATATTGCTTTTTATTTTCGGATCCGTTTTCAACGATAACATCGCACCAGGGGTAACATTTAGCCAATATTTCGTAGCTGGAATGATCGCATCTGGCTTGGTCAACTCTGGCTTTCAGCAACTTGCCATTTCTATTCCAATCGAGCGAGATTTAGGAACGCTTAAACGATTGCGTGGTACGCCGATGCCCGCTACTGCATATTTCATTGGCAAAGGAATTCAAGTCCTTTACTCAATGTTCCTGCAGTTAACACTCTTGTTATTTTTCGGCACTATATTTTTTGGACTTGAACTTCCAACTCAACCGATTAAGTGGCTTACTTTTACTTGGTTAATAATTTTAGGAACTGCCTCATCAACTCTTCTTGGAATTGCATTCTCGGTTGTTCCAAAATCTGGCCGCGGCGCTTCTGCAGTAGTTTCGCCGGTTGTGATTGTGCTCCAATTCTTTAGTGGCGTCTTTTTTATATTTACAACCTTGCCTTCATGGATGCAACATTTTGCTGCACTATTCCCGCTTAAATGGTTAACGCAAGGAATGCGTTCGGTCTTCTTGCCAGATAGTTTTGCAACTCAAGAAGCTGCTAAATCTTGGGAGATAAATAAAATAGCGATAATTTTGATTGCGTGGTTAGTGGCTGGTTTTTTCATTTCGCTTAAAACTTTTAAATGGTCGAAGGAATGAGAAGATGTTTAAGCGCGTTGCTCTCCGTACTTTTACTACTTGGATTAGTAGTTCCCACCCAAAGTTACAGCGCAGTTAAATCCATCCCATCGCCACCGCCTAAATGGCCGCCCAGTGGATTCGTTGCCAAGGATGGCGTCTATGCAAAAATTCCAACCGGCGAAGAATTGATTGGCGTGCTATCGGCAAAAACCACGCTAGCATCCGAAGTCAAACTATGTAAGAAATATGCATGTGGTGCAGTAATAGTCGCCGCAGAAATAGCTTGTCAATGGTGGGAAATTCATTCTTCTGTCTACGGCCCAATCTCCGAAGTTGACACCGCAACTGTCAGGTATGGAACTCTAAAGACAATTGCGAAATCAACTTTCTCCAGAGAATTGAAAACTATACTTTTAATAAGCAAGGAACCACTAATCTCAGGCGTCTATATAAGCGGAATAAAACTTATGTGCCAGCGAGGCGCAACGATAATTCCATATCCAAGTAATAGTTATGCGCCAAATCCTGTCAGATTAAAATAATTACCGATTAGCTCCCGGAACCCATAATTCGTCGCCATGCTTCTTGTTTTCAAATCGAGCCAAAACAAAAAGTAGATCTGAGAGTCGATTCAAATACTTTGCAGTTAGTGGGTTTACGCCAGTTCCGAACCCATGAATTGCATGCCAAGTGCATCGCTCTGCACGTCGTGTAACAGTTCGCGCAACGTGCAAATGAGATGAAGCGGGCGTGCCAGAAGGTAATACAAAAGATCTTAGTGGCTCTAACTCTGAATTATATTTATCAATTTGTTCTTCAAGAAATGTGATTTGTGTTTCTAGAACTCTTAGCGGTTCGTGAACCGGTGCATCAACTACTGGAGTGCACAGGTCTGCGCCAACATCAAATAAATCGTTTTGAATTCTAACGAGAAGCTTACGGACATCACTACTTAAGGTTTCGACAGTTAATACCACGCCAATATATGAATTTGCTTCATCTACGGTTGCATACGCTTCTAAACGAGGATCGTTTTTAGATGTTCGACTCATATCGCCCAATGATGTTGTGCCATCGTCACCGGTTTTTGTGTAAATCCGCGTCAAATTCACCATAGTATGAGCCTAATAGAGCCATTACGATGTAGCCAATTAGAAGCGCTGAAAGTTAAATTAGGGAGGTCCGTCATGCTCGATCACTTCAGAGTCGTCGGCGGCGCTTCTCTAAAAGGTGAGGTTTCGGTTACTGGCGCAAAGAACTCGGTTTTGAAATTGATGGCGGCATCGCTGCTGGCGGTGGGCAAGACCACGATTCGAAATGTTCCAGAAATTGCCGACGTTGAAATTATGTCAGAGCTTTTATCTCGATTAGGTTGCAAAGTTGAACATAATCAATCTGCTGGTTTAGTAACTATTGAAGTTCCTGAAAAATTAGGCCACCGCGCTGATTACGACTTGGTACGAAAGATGCGTGCATCAATAAATGTTTTAGGTCCACTTGTTGCTCGACTAGGCAAAGCGGAAGTTGCACTTCCAGGTGGCGATGCGATTGGATCGCGAGGCTTGGATTTTCATTTGAAGGGACTCGCCGAACTTGGCGCTAAGGCGCATAACGAACATGGTTATGTAATTGCCGAAGCTGTCGAAGGTTTAATCGGCGCAGCGATAACTTTAGATTTCCCAAGCGTTGGTGCAACCGAAAATATTATGACTGCTGCAGTTTTAGCTAAAGGCAAAACTACTTTAGATAATGCGGCACGAGAGCCCGATATCGTCGATCTTGGGAATTTTTTAATTGCAATGGGCGCAGATATTTCTGGTCTTGGAACACCAAAAATCGAAATTAATGGCGTTAAAACCCTTTCGCCAACTGATCACACCACATTGCCAGATCGCGTTGTGACCGGAACTTGGGCATTTGCGGCGGCAATAACCCAAGGTGATATTACGATTCATAATTGCAGGCCAAGTGATTTAGAAGTTCCGCTGGATAAATTAGTTTTAGCTGGCGCAGTAATTACAACCACTAGAGATGGCATGCGAGTAAAGATGGATCACCGTCCGAAAGCAATTGACGTGGCAACCCTTCCCTATCCAGGTTTTCCAACTGACTTACAACCTATGATAATTGCGCTTAATTCAATCGCAGATGGCGATGCAATCGTGACTGAGAATGTATTTGAAGGGCGCTTTATGTTCGTAAATGAATTAACCCGATTAGGCGCAAAAATTCGGGTTGATGGCCACCATGCCGCAATCTCAGGTATCCCGCAATTATCTTCAGCACCGGTGGTTGCGACCGATATTCGTGCGGGTGCGGGATTAGTTTTAGCCGGATTAGTATCGGATGGAATTACTTTTGTAGAAGGCGGATACCACATTGATCGTGGTTATCCGAATTTTGCAGTTGAATTACAATCACTTGGCGCAGATGTAACTAGAGTGCATTAATTTAATTAATCGGTTCTCTCACCAAGGATCGAAACTCGATCTTTTGATACCGATAGAAATCCACCATTAACGCTAAATTCTGAAACTGCACCGTCTAGGCCTTTAATCGAAACTTTGCCATCTACGAGCACACCGAGAAGCGGAGTGTGCCCAGGAAGAATGCCTAAATCTCCATCAAGCGTTCGTGCAGAAACCTGGATGGCCTCACCCGACCAGACTCGCTTCTCTGGTGATACTAATTCGACTTGTAGTTTGCCCATTTTTAATTCTTAGCCAACTCAGCTGCTTTACGTTCAACGTCATCTAAGCCACCGCACATAAAGAATGCTTGCTCAGGCACATGGTCATAGTCACCATTTGCGAGCGCGTCAAATGCGGATATTGTTTCAGAAAGTGGCACGAATGAACCATCCAGGCCAGTAAATACTTTTGCAACGAAAGTATTTTGAGAAAGGAAG
>CAZMNB010000025.1:0-13408 GCA_964567545.1 uncultured Bifidobacterium sp.
TCCCACAGCCGCTCTAGATTGATCTAAAGCGGTCTTGGTACCGCTCCAGTTTCTCTGTGCTAACGCAACACAGAGACAGTCAACCACCGTTAATTGTGCGATTCGACTCGCTGTTGCACCGCTTCGGAAGGTGGTTTCCCGTGCGGAAGTATGTAAAACGAAATTTGTAAGTGAACCAGCTGGACTTCTAAGCGCATTAGTAATCAAAACTAAATTAATTCCACGATTTTTGAATTCAGTCATTACATCAACTACATCTAAAGTAGTACCGCTGTGACTAACTGCGACTAATACATCGCCTTCTTTCAAAAGCGCGAGTGAAGTTAGGGCTGAATGAGCATCGCGCCAAGCAACCGCATGTTTACCTAATCTGTTTAATTTGAGTTGTAAGTCCATTGCAACATATCCACTTGATGCCAACCCGATTATTCCAATCGTTTTTGCGTTTTCCCAAAGCGTTAAAACTTCTTCAAAAATCTTTAAATCTAATCGTTCGGTTGTAGTTTGAATTGCGCGCGAATCAGCATGAGCAATTTTCCGGATTATGTCAGCTGAAGTATCGGTGGAAGTAATACCACCGTCTAACTCTGACTCTTCTATTCCTAAATGTTCGATACGGCTTAAATCGCTAACAAGTGCAAGTCTAAATTCCGGATAACCTTTAAAGCCTAGAGTTTTACTAAATCGAACAACTGATGCAACTGATGTTCTACTAAATGCCGCAAGTTGTGAGATATTCATTTCAGAAACTTGATCAGGATTTTCAATTACAGCATTTGCAATTGAAGTTTCGCTTGCATGAAAGGAAGAAAATGAGTTCTTAATTTCACCTAAAACATCGCGATAGTTTTTTCCGACCACCCGAAGCGGCGTAGTTGCAGCAACCATTCGCGACCTCCGGTGAAAATAAAATTCAGCAAACCCTTTACTTGGTGAAAATTATCGCCTAAATCTTGCTTGGTCAAGCGGAAAACGAGAAGATCGAGCGTCTTATTCAGAATCTAAGGCTTCACGAATTCGATTAGAAGAGGCAAGTAAGCGTCCTCGAGCAGCTTTAGCATCCAAATTCAATAGCAACATCAAAATCGCAACTTTTACTTCATGATTCGCTTCGCTCAGGGCTCGCGTAGATTCGGAACGAACAGCTCCGGTAGCTTTTTCAATAATTCGCAACGCGCGGTCTTGCAGTTTCTCATTTGTGACCTGTAGATCCACCATCAGATTCCCATAAGTCTTACCGAGCCTGACCATTGCAATTGTAGAGATCATATTTAAAACTAATTTCTGGGCGGTACCAGATTTTAATCTTGTAGATCCGGCGAGCAACTCTGGCCCAGAATCTATTTCAATGGCATAGTCCACAATTTTAGATACTTCGGAATTTATATTATTTGTTAAACTAATAGTTAGTGCACCAACTTCTTTAGCAAGTTTAATTGCACCTACTACGTACGGAGTTCGACCGCTTGCAGCGATTCCAACAACTGCATCAAGCTGTGTCACTTTCTTTGCCATTAAATCTGCAGCTCCTGCATTAGGGTCATCTTCAACACCCTCTGCCGGATTTCTAAGTGCATCATCACCTCCGGCAATAAATGCAACAACTTGGTCTTCCGTGACTGAAAAAGTTGGTCCGCATTCAGCCGCATCTAATACACCAAGACGACCGGATGTTCCCGCGCCTAGGTAAATCAATCGTCCACCTTGCAATAATCGATCAACAATTCCATCAATTGCTTTTTCGATAACTGGGAGTTTTAGCGCGATGGCGCGAGGAACTTCGGCATCGCTTTCATTCATTGCTTGAAGTAATTCGGTTACCGACATTGCATCTAATAAATGGTATTTAGCATCAACTTGCTCAGTGCGTAATAAACCTATTTTTGATTCAGCACTACTATTTTCGGTAGTCATTTACACCTTTCCCGAGAGCAATACCTGTTGAAGAGTAATACTCCTGCTGGAAAAATCAAAAGATCTCGAAATTGAAGAGTTTAAGCAGTAGGCGCTTCCGCTAGATCACCAGGTGAATCTGGTAATTGTTCTCTTGGCATACCCTTAAAAGTAAAGGTTTCTGTGCCAATTTCACCCTCTTTTGCCGGGTTGACATCAATGAGGATGATTTCGCCACCTTTTATATCTCCGAAGAGTATCTTTTCGGAGAGCGCATCTTCAATTTCACGTTGAATGGTTCGGCGAAGTGGGCGAGCGCCAAGAACCGGGTCATATCCGCGTTTAGCTAAAAGCTCTTTAGCGGCTGAAGTTAACTCGATACCCATATCTTTCGCCTTTAAGCGATCTTCTAAATTCGCAATCATCAGATCAACTATTTGGATTATTTCATTCTCGCTCAACTGATGGAAGACAATTACATCATCGATTCGGTTTAAAAATTCTGGACGGAAATGAGTTTTGAGTTCGTCTTGAACTTTTGCTTTCATTCGTTCGTAATTACCAAGCGCATCAGAGACGTTGGTAAAACCAAGCGCTAAGCTCTTAGAAATATCACGCGTTCCAAGGTTTGTAGTCATGATGATTACGGTGTTCTTGAAATCAACAACTCGACCTTGTGCATCTGTTAATCGACCATCTTCTAGTACTTGTAAAAGTGAGTTGAAGATATCTGGATGTGCTTTTTCAATTTCATCAAATAACACAACTGAGAACGGACGACGACGAACTTTCTCAGTTAATTGCCCGCCCTCGTCATACCCAACAAAACCTGGAGGTGCGCCAAATAATCTTGATGCGGTGTGCTTTTCAGAGTACTCCGACATATCAAGTTGAATAAGTGCGTCTGCATCTCCAAATAGGAAGGCTGCAAGGGTTCGGGAAAGTTCAGTTTTTCCAACTCCAGAAGGACCGGCAAAAATAAAAGAACCACCTGGCCGTTTTGGATCTTTAAGCCCAGCGCGAGTTCGACGAATCGCTTGAGAGAGCGCCTTGATCGCTTGGTCTTGCCCGATGACACGACGATGCAATTCATCTTCCATGCGCAGTAACCGAGCAGTTTCAGCTTCAGTTAATTTGAAGACAGGAATACCGGTTGCGGTGGAAAGTACTTCTGCAATTAATTCTTCATCAACTTCGGCAACGATATCTAAGTCGCCAGCTTTCCAAGCTTTCTCACGTTCTGCTTTTTCTGTGATTAAGCTCTTTTCTTTATCGCGCAAGCCGGCAGCTCTTTCAAAATCCTGACCATCGATTGCTGATTCTTTCTCTTTGCGTGCGTTAGCAATCTTCTCGTCGAATTCACGAAGCTCTGGTGGCGCAGTCATGCGGCGGATACGAAGTCTTGATCCAGCCTCATCAATTAGATCAATCGCTTTATCCGGCAAGAATCGATCCGCAACATAACGATCAGCAAGCGTTGCCGCAGAAACTAGCGCAGCATCTGAAATCGAAACTTTATGATGTGATTCGTAACGATCGCGAAGTCCTTTGAGAATTTCAATGGTGTGCGCCAACGAAGGCTCAGCTACTTGAATGGGTTGGAAACGTCGCTCTAGCGCCGCATCTTTCTCCAAGTGCTTACGATATTCGTCCAGTGTGGTTGCGCCAATTGTCTGGAGTTCACCTCGCGCCAACATTGGTTTTAAAATGCTTGCTGCGTCAATTGCGCCTTCAGCAGCGCCGGCACCAACCAGAGTGTGTATTTCATCGATGAAAAGAATGATGTCGCCACGAGTCCGAATTTCTTTCAATACTTTCTTTAATCGCTCTTCAAAATCACCACGGTATCGACTGCCGGCAACAAGTGCGCCTAAATCAAGCGAATAAAGTTGTTTATCTTTCAAAGTTTCCGGAACATCGTTTTTTACAATCGCTTGCGCTAGCCCTTCAACCACTGCCGTCTTCCCGACACCCGGTTCACCGATTAGTACTGGATTGTTCTTAGTGCGACGCGAAAGTACCTGCATTACACGTTCAATTTCTTTTTCGCGGCCAATTACTGGATCTAGTTTTCCGTCGCGCGCTGCTTGCGTTAAATTTCTACCAAATTGATCTAGAACTAATGAAGTTGCAGGCGTGCCCTCAGTTGGTCCACCAGTAGTTACCGCTTCTTTGCCTTGATAGCCAGAGAGTAATTGAATTACTTGTTGACGTACTCGATTTAAATCTGCGCCAAGTTTTACCAATACTTGCGCTGCAACGCCTTCACCTTCACGGATTAAGCCAAGCAGAATATGTTCAGTTCCAATGTAGTTGTGGCCAAGTTGTAGCGCTTCGCGTAGTGAAAGTTCAAGAACTTTTTTGGCGCGTGGTGTAAATGGGATGTGGCCGGATGGTGCTTGTTGTCCCTGTCCGATGATCTCTTCAACTTGTGAGCGAACCGCTTCCAGCGAAATTCCGAGTGACTCTAAACCTTTTGCAGCGACGCCTTCACCTTCATGGATTAATCCAAGCAGGATATGTTCGGTACCGATGTAGTTGTGATTAAGCATGCGCGCTTCTTCTTGCGCGAGCACTACAACTCGACGAGCTCTATCGGTAAAGCGTTCAAACATCTGACGATCTCCTGACTTTCCGCGGGTTAAGCGGCTTGGGTACTGGTTTAGCCTAACGCCCCAGCAGAATCAGTGCGATATGGATTTTCGACATATCTTGCGGGCGTTGCTGGGTTTAACCACAAAATCTAGTGATTTATGCCCGAAAAGCGGCGCTACTTTGAAATTTTATAGGACCTTAATCATGCGGGTATTGCCGAGGGTATTGGGTTTAACGCTCTCTAAATCTAAGAACTCTGCGATACCTTCATCATAAGAGCGAAGTAGTTGAGTGTAAACATCTGGCTCTACCGGAGTTCCTTGGATTTCTACAAAACCGTGTCGTCCAAAAAATTCAGTTTCAAATGTCAAACAGAACAAACGCTTTACACCAATTTTTCGAGCGCGATCAATTATATGTTCCATTAATTGGTGACCGACTCCATGTCCACGAAGTCTTTCAACTACAGCGACGGTGCGAACCTCGGCTAAATCTTCCCAAAGTACGTGAAGCGCACCGCAACCTACAACTTCATTGTCAGCCACTGCAACTGAAAATTCCTGAACGCTTTCAAATAACGTTACCGTTTCTTTGGAGAGCACCCTTCGCTGCAGCGCATAGTCATCAATAATTTTTCTGATTGTTTTTACATCACCAGTTTGCGCATTTCGAATTTGCACAACGCTCATCTTAATTCTCTTCCGGCTTCACTAACGGAAATAAAATTGTTTCGCGAATTCCTAATCCGGTAAGCGCCATTAGTAATCGATCAACACCCATTCCCATTCCACCCATTGGAGGCATGCCAAATTCCATTGCGCGCAAGAAATCTTCATCAAGGCTCATAGCTTCTAAATCACCGGATGCGCCAAGTTTTGCTTGCTCTACTAAACGATCCCGTTGCACGACTGGATCAATTAATTCTGAATAACCGGTGGCTAACTCAAATCCATCAATATATAAATCCCACTTTTCTGCTACTCCAGGAAAATCGCGATGTGCTCGTACAAGCGGTGAAGTATCAATCGGAAACCCTTTAACAAAAGTTGGAGTATTCAATTTTCCTTTATAAATGTCTTCAAAAATTTCCTCCGCGAGCTTTCCGGTAATCCACTTTGGATCGACTTTAATACCTAGTTTTTCAGCGTAATTCTTTAAGTTTTCTTTACTAGTCTCTGCAGTAACTTTTTCGCCAACACTTTCGGAAATAGCAGTATAAAAATCAACCTCGCGCCATTTTCCGCTTAAGTCATTTTCAGTTCCATCTTGATGTTTTACAACATGGCTACCAAATACTGCTTCAGCAGATTCTTGTACCAATTCACGAGTTAAATCTGCCATTGAATTCCAATCACCATATGACTGATAGGTCTCAATCATTGCAAATTCTGGTGAATGGCTAGAGTCTGCGCCTTCATTTCGGAAGTTTCGGTTGATTTCAAAAACGCGTTCTAACCCGCCAACTACACAACGCTTCAGGAATAGTTCTGGCGCAATTCTAAGAAATAGGTCCATATCATAAGCATTGCTCTTAGTTTTAAATGGTCGTGCTGCAGCTCCACCATGCATGACTTGTAACATCGGAGTTTCAACTTCAATAAACCCACGAGAATCAAAAGATTTACGAAGAGATTTCATAACAATTGGGCGGGTACGTGCATTAGCACGCGCTTCAGGGCGAACAATTAAGTCTACATATCGCATCCGCACTCGAGTTTCCTCAGAGAGCGGTTTATGTTCAACGGGCAAAGGGCGTAACGATTTTGAAGCCATCTCATAATTATTTGCCAGAATAGAAAGTTCGCCACGTTTTGAAGTTATTATTTCGCCAGTCACGCTTACTAAATCGCCAAGATCAACATCGGCTTTCCAAGTATTTAAAATATTTTCACCCACTTTGTCCAACGAAAACATGGCCTGCAATTCGGTTCCATCACCTTCGCGAAGTGTTGCGAAACATAATTTTCCGGTGTCGCGTTTAAAAATAACTCTGCCAGTTAAGCTTTCAACAATTCCAGTACCAACATCAATTGGTAAATCTTTATAGCGCTGGCGAATTTCAGAAAGCGAAGCGGTTCTTAGTACAGCGACTGGGTATGGCGGTATTCCCCGAGAAATTAAGCTCTCGCGCTTCTCGCGTCGAATCCGAAGTTGTTCCGGAAGATCGTCACCAACCTCTGGATTTGACTCATTCATAATGGCTGCAGTCTATCCATTGCTAAGCGTTGCGCTGATGAACTAACCGAAGTCCGATGAGGGTTAAATCGGGTTCGTGATAATCGATCATTTCGCTGATACCTAAAACTAATGGCGCTAATCCGCCAGTTGCAATAATTGATACGTTTTCGGTTTCTGGATAATCATTTTCTAGAACTTCAATTATTCGATTAACTAAACCATCGACTTGTCCCGCAAATCCAAAAATAGTTCCAGATTGCAGCGCCTCAACAGTGTTCTTACCAATTACCGACTTTGGTCTAACTAATTCCACTTTTCGAAGTTGGGCTGCTCGTGCCGCCAGCGCATCAACAGAAATTTCAATTCCTGGGGCTAACGCGCCTCCAAGAAATTCGCCTTTCGGTGAAACAACATCAAGATTTGTTGAGGTACCGAAATCCACAACAATACATGGCCCTTTATCACCATATAACGTAAATGCAGCCAAAGTATTTACGATGCGATCTGCGCCAATTTCCTTGGGGTTATCCACTAATAACGGAACGCCTGTTTTTGTACCGGGCTCAATGATTGTGCAGCGAATATCCGAGAAGTAATTAGCAATCATAGTTCGGATTTCTCGCAAAATTGCTGGAACAGTCGAGCAGATCGCAAGTCCGTCAACTTCGTAACCTTCTATTAAAGAGCGATATTGCAACCATAATTCATCAGAAGTATCTCGTGGGTCGGTCTTAACTCGCCAAGATTGGATTAATTCCTCACCATTAAATATTCCGAGAACAGTATTTGTATTTCCAACATCTATGGTTAGCAGCATTATTTTTCTCCTAGGAAGTCGAGCCCGATATCTAAATTCATTGCAGAGTGCGTTAGCGCCCCGATAGCCAAGTAATCAATACCAGTCGCTGCATAAGTTTTCGCATTCTCTAAAGTAATTCCGCCGGAAGCTTCTAATTGAAATTTTCCAGCAACAAGTTGAACCGCTTCTCGGCATTGCTCTGGAGTCATGTTGTCTAGCATCACTAAATCAACATTAAAATTAAGAATCTCAGTCAATTGTGCAATTGTGTCCACTTCGATTTCGATTGGCAGGGTCGGATATTTGGCTATAACTTGATTCAATGCCGGTACAACACCGCCGGCAGCCATGACGTGATTGTCTTTAATTAAAGCGGCATCGGAAAGTGACATCCGGTGGTTAGTTCCACCGCCCATTCGGACTGCATATTTCTCTAGCTCGCGATATCCCGGAGTTGTCTTCCGAGTATCTCGGATTTTTGTTTTAAATTCCGAAACTTCTTTTACCCAAGCATTCGTTAGCGTACTAATTCCGCTAAGCCTTCCAAGAAAATTAAGTGCGGTCCGCTCGGCTAGCAGAATTGATCTCGTATTCCCTTTAACACTCATCAATCTTGAATTTTCTGAAACATATTGGCCATCTGAATAATAGAAATCGTAATCTGTAATTCTGCAATATTCTAAAACTGCCGCTGCCACTATTAGACCTGAAACAATCCCTGGTTTACGGTTACGAAATTCCGTATTTGACATTTGTTCAGCGGTTACGGTCGCCAAACTTGTTGCATCGCTACCGCCCGCTAAATCTTCTTCGATTGCTAATCTTACTAAGTTAGAAATTATTGATTCAGTTAAACCAGCATCAGAAATTTTCTTAGTTAGCTTGGGTGAAAACATGGTTTACTCCCAACTCTTCAATCGATGAACTCCAAGTACCGTTACTATCAATTCGCTGATGAATTCGCTTTTCCCAATCTTGCGAAATATTTGGAAAATCTTCCCGCCAATGCGAGCCACGACTTTCAGTTCGCTCGAGCGCGGATCTCACGATTGCGGTTGATAAGTAATAGAGATTGGTGGTTTCCCATGAATCAATATTTGTTTCGTTCGTTGTAAAAAGTGCGAGCTTTTGCAAAGTCATCAACGTTTCTTCTAATGATTCTTTAGATCTAACTACCCCTGCGCCTCGAGACATCGCTTGTTGTAAAGCAGTTCGAATTACTGGATCCAACAATATTTCAGCGCTCTTTCCGGTTTTTGGTTGGCTAAATCCTGGGATTGAGTTTGCAATACTTTCGGCAATTCGAGCGCCAAAAACTAATCCCTCAAGTAATGAATTTGATGCCAAGCGATTCGCGCCATGTGCGCCAGTGCATGCGCTCTCACCACAGACATATAGCCCGGGAATTACGCTCTTACCAAAGAGATCCACTCGTACCCCACCAGATGCATAGTGCGAAGCTGGTGCAACTGGAATTAGATCGGTTGTGGGATTAATTCCGTGACTTAAACACGATTGATAAATTGTTGGAAACCGTTCTGCGAAATCCGGAATTTTTGTAGCGTCCAGCCAAACATGTTTACTGCCACTGGAGAGCATCTGGCGGCTAATTTCTTTGGCAACTATGTCACGCGGTGCTAAATCAGCAAGCGGATGGACAGTTTTCATAAATGCTTCACCTTTTATGTTTCTCAAGATTGCACCTTCACCGCGCACCGCCTCCGAAATCAGCGGTTGTTGTCCGCGCGAAGAATCACCAATCCATAAAACGGTTGGGTGAAACTGAATGAACTCAACATCGGCAACATCAGCCCCGGCGCGAAGTGCTAACGCAACGCCATCACCAGTAGAAACAGATGGGTTTGTCGTTTGTGAAAATACTTGACCAAGCCCACCAGTTGCAATTACTACAGCACGCGCCAGCGCTTGACCAACACCATCTCGAGTACCGGCACCAATTACGTGAAGGGTTACACCGCAAACTTCACCAGTTTCATTTTTTAACGCATCAATAACTAAAGCGTTCTCCAAGACTTCAATTCCATCATCATTTTTTACTGCCGCTAGAAGTGCGCGTGATACTTCAGCGCCAGTAGCGTCGCCACCAGCATGCAGAATCCGATTTCGTAAATGTCCGCCTTCTCGAGTTAGCGCAATCTCGCCGGTTTCAGAAAGATCAAAAACAGCACCGCGAGCTATTAATTTACGAACCGCTTCTGGTCCTTCACTAACTAAAACTTTTACTGCAGCAACATCACATAGGCCAGCTCCGGCTACCAAAGTATCTTTTTCATGTTGATCAGGGGTATCGCCAGGTCCAAGCGCTGCAGCGATTCCGCCTTGTGCCCATTTTGTTGAACCAGAATCAACTCGTGCTTTTGTAACTAGTAAAACTGAAAGATCGTGTGCACGAATTTGTAGCGCAGTAGTTAAGCCGGCAACTCCAGATCCAATTACAACAACATCAGCAGATACGCTCCAACCTGGCTTTGCTGCACGCAGTTTCATTTCGCTGCCACCATAGAATCTGAGCGATTGATCCCCATTGCCATATTGTCGATTAAACGGATGCCATTAATCCAACCGGCAACAATTGCACGCTTATTCACGGTACCTTCAACCGCTAATTCAAAGGTCTTCTCATCAATTATCTCAACATAATCTAAAACGAATTGTGGCTCGCTGTTCAATACAGCAAGCATTTCGCTCTTCATTGTGTTGAACGAAGGTTGAATTTTGGCTATTTCTAAAGATTTAAAAATAATGAGAGCGCGTGTTTTTTCTTCATTAGAAAGCCTTGAATTTCTAGATGATAAAGCCAAGCCCGAAGATTCACGAATAGTTTCACCGCTTAATATTTTAATTTCTGGAAATATTTCTGCTGCCATCTTTTTAATTAAGAACAATTGCTGTATATCTTTTTCACCAAATATTGCCCAGGTCGGACTAACTACTGAAAAAAGCGCCTTCACCACAGTTAGCACGCCGTCAAAATGACCAGCACGATTGCCCTCATATATTGCGCCGATTGGCCCCGAAGAGATATTGGCAAGGCCATTAGGGTATAAATCGCTCTGAGTTGGTCGCCACAAAATTGTGGCACCAGCATCCGCAGCTAACTCTTCATCCGTATTTGGCGAACTTGGGTATTTTTTTAAGTCTTCTTGGTTTTCAAATTGCAATGGGTTTATGTAAACACTAACAATTACAGTTTCCGATAATTCACGTGCTTTTTTAATCAAAGATTGATGACCAGCGTGGAGCGCGCCCATGGTAGGCACGAATGCGATGGGTTGAATCGCGGCATGCGAAAGTTCAACAACGCTATTAATAACTTTCATTTTGAAGCTCCAGTCCTTTCGGGGTACCGGGCAGTGTCGAAAGTCTACCTAACTAAAGTAAGCCAGCCAACAGCTTTTTTATTTCACCGCGTCCTGGAAGTACTCCGTTTGCATCAATGCTTACCCAAGGCTTAAGCACAAATGATCGCAAATGTGCACGCGGGTGCGGCAAAGTTAGGTCCGCAGTATCAAGAAAAACTTCTCCATAAGCGATTAAATCAATATCAATTGTTCTCGCTCCGTTCTTGGTTGAGCGCTCCCGGCCTCCTAAAACTTCTATGCCCTGCAATAAGTGCAGTAAATCAAGGGGTTTCATCTCGGTTTCAGCAATTAATACGCCGTTGTAATAATTTGGTTGTCCAGGGGCTTCTACTGGTTCGGTTTCGATGAATTTAGAAACCGATACTACAAAAAGTACTTTGCTAATTTCTAATACTGCATTTTCCAATTGAGAAATAGGGTTACCTAAATTAGCGCCAAGCGCAATAACTGCCTTCATCGCGAACGTTGAATTGTTACAGATACATCCCCAAATTTAACGGAGATCGGTGCCTCAGGTTTGTGGATTGTTACTTGAACCGAATTAGCTAATTGGTAAACCGCAAGGATGGCGGATGCGATTTTCTCTGCGAGAGTTTCTAACAATTGGACTGGCTCGCCAACAATAAATCCATGAACTAATTCCGCAACTTCAGCATAATTTATAGTTTTGCTTAAATCGTCGGATTGGCCAGCCTCGCGAGTGCTTAAAAAAATTGTTAAATCTGCGGCAAAGTTTTGCCCGATACTTCTTTCGCTTTCTAATACCCCATGGTGGCCAAACCCTGAAATGCCTGAAAGTTTTATTTGGTCGCTCATTTAGCCCTTCCCAACGCTTGTGCTGCGGCAACCGCATCTTTATGTGGCTTTACCGAATGAGTACGAACTCCCCACACGCCAGCTTTAGCTACTAAAGTGGTAATTGCAATAGAAGCCGCTTCGCGATCATCTGGATTTGTGGTTCCGGTTAACTCACCTAGAAACTTCTTTCTCGAAGCTCCAATTAAAATTGGAAATCCTAAAAGTGCTAACCGATCTAGGTTTCGGAGAATTTCCCAATTATGTTCACCGCTTTTAGCAAAACCTAAACCAGGATCGATAATTAATTGATCTGGGTCTGCTCCTACAGATATCAAATTATCAATCCGATCCTGAAGTTCGTCTTTAACTTCGCGGACAACATCCTTATAAATAGCTAAATCCTGCATGTTTTTAGAGTGGGCCCGCCAATGCATCGCAATATATTGAATCTGTGGGTTAGTTACTACAGTTTTAACCATCTCTGGATCAGCTAATCCACCACTGACATCATTTATATAGGTAGCACCGGCCTTGATTGCCTCGCTCGCAATTTGCGCGCGCATGGTATCGATACTAATTGTGGCTCCTAATTTTTTCAGTTCACTTATTACTGGTATTACCCGACTTCGTTCTTCAGATTCTGTGATCCTTTCTGCACCTGGTCGGGTCGATTCACCACCGATATCAATGATGTCTACTCCTTCGGAAATCATTTTTTCGCCTCGTTTAATTGCATCTGCAAAATTGAAATGTTGACCGCCATCTGCAAATGAATCAGGAGTAATGTTTAGAATTCCCATCACAACTGTTTGGTTATTAGTCATTACGAAACTACTTAGAAGTTATTAAAGACATTGCTTCGGCCCGAGTAGCAGGATCGCGCAACTGTCCGCGCACGGCACTTGTTGTGGTTCGTGCTTGTGTTTTTTTCACACCGCGCATTGACATGCATAAATGTTCACAATCAATAATTACAATTACTCCGGCAGGTTCCAAAATTTCCATCATGGAGTCTGCGATTTGTGAGGTTAATCTTTCTTGAACTTGCGGTCTTCTTGAATATAGATCAACTAATCGCGCAAGTTTAGATAAACCTGTAATTCTTCCGCTTTCACCAGGAATGTATCCGATATGCGCTACGCCGTGAAATGGCGTTAAGTGATGTTCGCAGTGGGAAAAAATTTCAATATCTCTAACAATAACTAATTCGCGATGACCTAAATCAAAAGTCGTAGAAAGAACATCACGTGGATCTTGCCAAAGTCCTTCAAAGTTCTCCCTTAAAGCACGCGCTACTCGAACTGGGGTATCGCGCAGCCCATCTCGATTTGGATCTTCGCCTAACGCAAGTAAAAGTTCAGTTATAGCGCGTTCGGCGCGGGGTTGATCGAATTCTGCTTTAGCGCGGCCTTCATTTGGCCCCATTCCAACCGCGTTTATTCCACTCATTATGCGCCTGGACTTTTCTTCTTTCGTGGTTTAACTTCTTTCGATTCCGCTATTACTACTACTTTTTCCTTCTTTGGTTTCATTGAAACCGGTGGGATAGTTGAAGGTTTGCGTAGCGGTGAGCCAGTCCATGCGGGACGGTTTGGTTTAGCAACTGCGCCTTTAAATATTTCAGCAATCTCTTCTTTGTTCAAAGTTTCTTTTTCTAGTAAAATTTCTACTAGATTGTCAAGAATTACTCGATTTTGCACAAGTATCTCGAAAGCCTCCTGATGTGCACTCTCGATTAAGTTTCGAATTTCCTGATCAACAA
>CAZMNB010000025.1:13508-16292 GCA_964567545.1 uncultured Bifidobacterium sp.
AGTCGACTCTTGCGTTGTGGGCCAGCCATAACGCGATCGATAGCTTCATCAAGTGAATCATTTGTAATTAATTTTTCATTTTCGCGAGCGGTTAAAAGTGCAGCTTCATTTAAAACATTTGCAAGGTCTGCCCCAGTAAACCCAGGAGTACGGCGAGCAAACCCAAGTAAATCAACGTTTTTCGCAAGTGGTTTACCTTTAGCATGCACTTGCAGAATTGCCTCACGACCTTTTAGATCTGGGCGATCAATACCGATTTGGCGATCAAATCGACCCGGTCTAAGTAGCGCTGGATCCAAAATGTCTGGGCGATTTGTGGCTGCAATCAAAATTACCGAACCATTAGATTCAAAGCCATCCATCTCTACTAATAGTTGATTGAGTGTCTGTTCGCGCTCATCATGTCCGCCGCCCATACCAGCGCCGCGATGGCGACCAACTGCATCAATTTCATCAACAAAAACTATTGCTGGCGAATTTGCCTTTGCTTGCGTAAATAAATCACGGACTCGAGCCGCACCGACACCAACAAACATTTCTACGAAATCTGAACCTGAGATTGAATAGAACGGCACCTTCGCTTCACCCGCCACAGCGCGAGCTAACAATGTTTTTCCAGTTCCGGGTGGGCCGTATAGAAGTACGCCTTTAGGAATTTTCGCGCCAATCTCTTCATATTTTTTAGGTTCGGCTAAGAAATCTTTTATCTCGCGAAGTTCTGCAACGGCTTCATCTGCTCCAGCCACATCTGCAAAAGTGGTCTTAGGCGCTTCGTTAGATTGCAATTTGGCGCGAGATCGCCCGAAGGAAAATACTCTAGATCCACCTTGGGATTGACCCATTAAGAAGAAGAGTATGAAAGCTATTAGGAGTATCGGACCGACTGAAAAGAGAATCGATATCAAAATATTAGTTGTGGGAACTTTTACATTCCAATTACTTGGAGGTGGATTGCTAGTTAATAACTCAACAATCAGCGGTTCTTGCCGAGTCACATATGAAGCTTCAACTTTCGTCGCACCCTTAATAGCCTTACCAGGCTTGAGTATTGCGCGTATTAATTGATCGCGGTCTACCAGGATTGCGGATTCAACATCGTTGTTTGAAATTGCTGCCAAAACTGCGGAGGTATCTACTTTCGTAAATTGATTACCACTACTTGAAATCTGACCGAAAATTGAAACACCAATGATGGCAAGAAGTATCCAAAACAACGGACGACGCGTAGCTTTACGTATCCGATTACTGTCGGGGAGTTTAGAAACCTTCTTAATAGTTGGTTTCTTACTCTTCTTTTCTTTTGCAGGTTTCTTTTCGCTCATTTTGTCTTTCGTTTGATTTGAGTTAACGGTTAAGAATACATGTGTTTAGCAAGCACGGCGATAAAAGGTAAATTTCGATATTTTTCATTGAAGTCCAAACCATAACCAACCACAAAGTCAGGTGGGATATCAAAGCCAACATAATTCACATTAACTTCAACTTTAGCAGCGGTAGGTTTTCTTAGAATTGAGAGAATCTCGACACTTTTAGCTCCACGAGATTCTAAATTTGATTTTAACCACGAGAGCGTTAAGCCAGTATCTACAATATCTTCAACAATTAAAACTTCTCTGCCGGTTATGTCGCGATCTAAATCTTTTAAAATCCTTACAACACCACTGGATTTAGTTCCAGAGCCATAAGAAGAAACAGCCATCCAATCCATATCGACGTGACGTTGGATATTGCGAGATAGATCGGCCATCGCCATGATTGCACCTTTTAATACGCCGACTAGTAACAAGTCACGGTCTTTATAATCTGCCGTTACTTGTGCTGCCAGCTCTTTTATTCGTTGCTGTAAATCTGTTTCAGAAACTATCACTCGCTCAACATCAGTACCTACCGCTGCTAAGTCCACTTACTCCTCGTTTCGCCTAAGCCTCGCGCAAGAGCGAAAGTCTGCCCGAAATCCGGGCAACCTTCACACCACCGGGTAACGAGCACACGCCTTGGCCGTGCCACGCTGAAATTAACGCTTCGACTGGATCAATGTGCTCTGCGGATAGCGACCCAGCTGGAGCGCCTAACGCATAGATAGCCATTCGCAGAATTCGGGTCCGCACTGCTTTTGGGAGTTCCGCCAGTTCGGCAATATCAAAATCCGTTGGATTGAACTTTGAAAATTCGTTCGCAGCCCATTCATCTAATGCGTCCGCATCGTCGCGCAGTAATCGCGCAGATCTAACTAACGCATCCGCAACTCCTGGGCCAATTTCTTTCTCCATATTTGGCAATACTTTTTCGCGAACTCGCACTCTGGTAAATTTTTCATTGGAATTATGCGGATCTTGCCATGGAATTAATTTCCATTCTGCACAGGCTGCCACAGTTTGAGATCTAGAGATTGAAAGTAATGGTCTAACAAATACTCCATTTACATGAGCCATTCCAGATAAAGATCGAGTTCCAGAACCGCGAGCAAGCCCAAGCAAAACCGTCTCCGCCTGATCATCTTTTGTATGACCTAATAAGAAAACTTTTGCATTCAATTCTAAAGCTAACTTGTTAAAAGCTTCATACCTGGATCTTCGAGCGGAAGCTTCTATGCCATCCGTTACTTCAACTTTGATTTTAATAATTCGAATATCTTTGTAACCAATTTTTTCTAATTCTAATCTTGTATTATTAGAAACAGTTTCAGAATTATCTTGCAAACCATGATCGATAATTACGGCAATTGGTTTTAAAACTTTTTCGACTGCTTCGAGAAATAAACCAGCTGCCAGGGCGAGTGAGTCA
>CAZMNB010000026.1:0-14628 GCA_964567545.1 uncultured Bifidobacterium sp.
GCCAACCTGAAATTGTGGAGTTGATTGGAACTTTTGATACAACGCTTGGTAAACACATCTGGGAATCAATAGTTGCAGAGGCGAGAATCGCGCTCCATATCAGAGTGCTTGAAGGTAGAAATGCACACCATGTTTTAGAAGCACAATTTAAAGCGGTGGCACGAGCACTTCGCGATGCAGTTGCAATTGACGGTCGTACAAGTGGGGTACCTTCAACAAAAGGCGTTCTTTGATAGCAATTTTGGATTATGGGTCTGGGAATATCAGATCAGCCGAGCGCGCTTTTGCGACCACTGGAAATCAAGTTGTAGTAACTAACGATCCAAAAATTTCAGAAACAGCCGCCGGTTTAGTAATTCCAGGTGTGGGCGCTTTTGCCGCTTGCATGAATGGATTTCTGGGCGTGGGCGGCGCAGAAATTTTGAAAACGAGAATTAAAAACGGATTACCAACACTTGGCATATGTGTTGGAATGCAAATTCTTTTCGCCAGTAGCGTCGAAAATGGATTATCTGATGGGCTTGGGTTATGGCCGGGACAGATATCTGCAATCAACCATAAAATTTTGCCGCATATGGGTTGGAATACTGTGCAAACGCCCGGTGATTCCATTTTATTCAAAGGCTTGGAGTCTGAAGATTTCTATTTTGTGCATTCCTATGCAGCTAAAGAAGTAGTTCCTGGCGCTCAAAATACTTTCACGGAATACGGCGAGAAATTTTTGGCAGCGGTTGAAACCCCACTTGTAAGTGCGACGCAATTCCATCCTGAAAAAAGTGGTGAATCGGGCTTGCGATTGATCTCCAATTGGTGTGAAACATTATGAAAAGTTTTCAGATAATTCCAGCGATTGATATAAAAGATGGTCGAGCCGTCCGGTTATATCAAGGAGAACTATCGGCAGATATTGATTATGGCAATCCGCTTGCGGTCGCTGCTAAATTTGTTTCTGCTGGAGCGAAGTGGTTGCATGTAGTGGATTTAGATGCTGCATTTAGCAGAGGAAGTAACGCTAAATTGATTGAATCAATAGTTAAAGAATCGGGTATCAACGTAGAAATATCGGGCGGCTTGCGCGATGATGAAAGTTTACAAATTGCGTTGGCAACTGGTTGTGCTCGAGTCAATTTAGGAACTGCAGCAATCGAAAATCCAGAATGGACCGCAAAAGCAATCTCGCAATTTGGTGAAAAGATTGCAGTTGGATTAGATGTGCGCGTACATTCCCTTGCAACACGCGGTTGGACCGAAACGGCAGGCGACATATTTGATGCAATTGCAAGATTAGACCGAGCTGGTTGTGTTAGGTATGTAATTACAGATGTTGCGAAAGACGGAACGCTTACTGGGCCTAATCTGAAGTTGCTCCGTGAAGTTGCTGGGATTACAAAGAATCCAATTATCGCAAGTGGTGGTATTTCTAAAATTGAAGATTTATTAGAGATCTTCATGATTTCCCACTTAGGAATTGAAGGCGTAATAGTTGGCAAAGCGATTTACGAAGGAAGATTTACAGTTGAAGATGCAATAGCGAGCCTCTCGAAATGACCCTCTCTGCTCGGATAATCCCTTGTTTAGATGTTGATAACGGTCGCGTAGTAAAAGGCGTTAACTTTGTAAACCTTGTTGATGCGGGGGATCCAGTTGAGATGGCGAAGTTTTACTATAACGAAGGCGCAGACGAATTAACTTTCTTAGACATCACTGCCAGTCATCAAGCGCGCTCAACTACTCTTAAAATTGTGGAGCAAACGGCTGCTGAAGTGTTTATTCCACTAACGGTAGGCGGCGGAATTCGCAGCATTAATGATGTGGATCGATTACTTCGTGCCGGCGCTGATAAAATATCCATAAATACTGCGGCGCTCGAGCGGCCTAGTTTGATAAATGAAATTGCAGATAAATTCGGCTCACAAGTGTTGGTGTTGTCAGTTGATGCAAGAATGAAATCTAGTAATGATAGATATGAAGTCACGACTCATGGCGGCAGAAATACTGTCGGAATAGATGCATTGGATTGGATCAAAGCAGCCATTTCTCGCGGGGTTGGTGAAATCCTATTAAATTCAATGGATGCTGATGGAACCAAATCGGGTTTTGATATCACCATGATTAACAAAGTGCGGGAGATTTCGTCAGTGCCAATAATTGCAAGCGGTGGAGCCGGTCGCGTCTCGGATTTTGTTAACGCTTATGGGGCAGGTGCCAATGCTCTGCTGGCCGCGAGTGTCTTTCATTTTGGAGAAATTCGAATTCGAGATGTAAAACTAGCCATGAAAAATGCGGGTTACTCAGTACGCCGGCTTGCGCAAACCCTTTAGAATTAAACGGTGAGCGCGAACCGGAATTTCGATTTAGAAATTGCACCGATTTTATTGAATCTTGAAAATGAGATGGATTTAATTCCGGCAATTGTGCAGGATTTCGAAAGTAAAGAAGTTTTGATGTTGGCCTGGATGAATCGCAATTCGATTAAACTAACTTCCAAAACCGGTAAAGCTACATACTGGAGTAGGAGCCGAAGCGAAATCTGGGTTAAAGGTGCGACTTCTGGCCACTTTCAAGAAGTTAAAGAAATAAAATTTGATTGCGACGCTGACGCTGTTTTACTCTTAGTGAAGCAAATCGGGGTTGCGTGCCATACTGGGGAAATGTCCTGCTTCCATAACTTAGTCAATTTGGAAAACTGAAATGAAAAGCCGCGGTAAAACTTTCCTATTAGCACTGGTTGCTCTAATAATTTTTAGCGCTTTAATTCGAAGCGGTGCCTCTAGAATCTCTATTGCACAATTAGTTCTTACATTTCTGAGCGGTGCAATTGCCATCTTCCTGTTTGTCAAAAGTGTTTTAACAAAGAGCTTTAGCAAAAAATATGAAAGAAATCCGCTAACCGCTTGGAACGCTCTTGATGCAGAGTTAGATCCAACCGATCAGAGGAATTAAGGTTGAAATGAAAAATAGATTTCTATTTGCCCAACCTTGGGTAACACTTTTATTTAGATTGACTCTTGGTGGGGTGCTGTTAGCCGCAGGTGTGTTAAAAGTTGGACACCTTCAGAAGTCAGCAATGGCAGTAAGAGCCTATGAAGTATTACCAATTTCAATGGCAAATGTAATCGGATATTCATTGCCGTGGATTGAGATTGGTCTCGCAATTTTTTTGATTTTAGGAATTTTTGTGAAGCAATCTGCGTTTGTTGGTGGAGCTCTGATGTTTATATTTATATTGGGGATTGCTCAAGCTGCAATCCGTGGCCTTTCAATTGATTGTGGTTGTTTTGGTGGTGGCGGCCAAGTTGCTGCTGGCAAGACGAAATATCTGCAAGAGATTTTCCGCGATATTGGGCTATTAGCAATGGCAGCTGTAATCTTCCGGTTCCCACGCGGTAAATTTGGATTAGATCGATAATAGTTTAAAGTTTGTTTCAGCAACTAAATCTGAGCGGAGCAGGCAATGGCAAAGTCACCAAAGGCTAAAGAGTCCTCGAGCGGAAATTCCGGAAGCGGCGATAATTTTACGCGCTGGCTTGTGGCGGGCATGGTTGGTTTAGTTGTAATTGTGGCTGTTGCATTCTCGCTATTTAGTAATCGTACAAATACTGCTGCTACTTTGCCATCTACAGTTAAGCAGAGCGATGGCTATGGAATTTCTTTCAATTCTGGAGTTAAACCAGTTGTAGATATCTGGGAAGATTTTCAGTGTCCGGTTTGCAAGAATTTTGAGTCAGTAGTTGGCGATTATTTGAATCAATTAATTGTGGAGAAGAAAGTTAATGTTATTTTCCATACGCTTTCGTTTATTGGCGATGAATCAGTTCTTGCCGCCAACGCCGCAGCATGCGCATCAGATGAAGATAAATTCCTACCATTTCACGCACTCCTTTACCAAACTCAATCAGCAAAAGAGAATTCCGGATTGTGGAATGCAAAATCGCTGCAAGATTTAGGCTCCCAAGTAGGAGCAACTTCGGATAAATTTGTTGCCTGCGTAAAGAATGGAACTTACGCCCAATGGGTAAGCAACGTTGCTAGTGACGGTGCTAAGAAAAACGTTAACTCAACCCCTACGGTATTTGTAAATGGCGTTGAAATTGATCGCAAAACCCAATATTTTGATCTCGCAGCTTTTAAAGCCGCTCTCGTTGCTGGTGGACTAAAGGGATAGTGGATAGCTTCCACAAATTCATTCCGTCACCGACTCGCGCTTATATCGAGTTAGGTCCGTTAACAATTCATTTTTACGCGATTGCAATTCTCTCTGGAATTGCAGTAGCGATCTATTGGGGTAATTTGAGATTTATTGCCACAGGTGGAGCGCCCGGAAAAGTTTCGGAAGTTGCACTTGTTGCGGTACCGATGGGTGTAATCGGCGGCCGGATCTATCACGTGATAACTTCACCACAAGGTTATTTTGGAAAAAATGGCAAGCCAATTGAAATCTTTTATATCTGGCAAGGCGGCCTTGGAATTTGGGGCGCGATATCACTTGGTTTGCTAGCTGCTTGGTGGAGTTTTAATCGAGGCGAAGTTAATCAAGATACAGCTCCTAAATTTGCGACTTTTGCAGATTCGCTAGCGCCTGGCGTGGTGGTGGCTCAGGCAATCGGACGTTGGGGAAATTGGTTCAATATTGAATTATTTGGAAGGCCAACAACTCTGCCGTGGGGCCTTGAAGTTCCGATTGGTTATCGCCCAAATCAATTTGCTGAATTTGCCACATTTCATCCCACTTTCATTTATGAATCAATCTGGTGCTTAGTAGTGGCAGTAATTCTGTTGCGAATTGAAAGATTCAAAATGGCACCCGGTTCACTTTTTATTGCTTATGTAGCGCTCTATTCGTTCGGACGTACTCTGATTGAGAGTATAAGAATTGATGATGCGAATTTGATTTTAGGGTTGAGGCTTAATATTTGGGTCAGTTTAGGCGTTTGCGCTGTATCGAGCGCCACTTTATTTAAACGGTGGAAATCAGGAACAGGGGATAGGATTTAACTATGCCTTTAGCAGATGTACATCAACGAAACGAACATCATTTAACACATCGCAGCGGTTGGTTACGAGCTGCTGTATTAGGTGCGAATGATGGTTTAGTTTCTACTGCGAGTTTGATGATTGGTGTCGCAACAGCAAGAGCCGATAATTTTATTATTACAGCAGGACTAGCTGGAATTGCTGCCGGAGCTATGTCTATGGCAGTCGGTGAATACGTTTCGGTTCGCTCGCAAAACGATATTGAAGAAGCAGATACGCGGTTAGAGATCGAACATTTAGCGGTTGACCCCGAAGGCGAACTCGAAGAACTTGCGCACATTTATGAAAATCGTGGCCTACCAAAAGATTTAGCGTTGCAGGTAGCAAAACATATGCACGATCGAGATCCGCTGGAAGCACACCTCCGAGATGAACTTGGGCAATTTGAACATACTAAAGCCAGACCGGTGCAGGCAGCGATTGCTTCGGCGGTAAGTTTTACCATAGGCGGTTTCATCCCATTCCTCGGAGCATTTGCGCCAAACCTTGGCGCTAAAGCCTGGAGCATTGTGGTGATCACGTTAATTGGATTAGTTGGAACTGGGATAATTAGCGCACGTACCGCCGGAGCCCCGATACTTAAAACCACAATTCGAATTTTTATTGGAGGCTCAATTGGCATGGCGATTACCGCCGGGATTGGCCAACTAGTTCACTTAAGTGGAATTTAAGCTCAACCACTCCTTACTTTTCTAGGTCTTTGCTACAGTATCGCTCTCATTCGGGCCATTGTTGTCCCAGAACTCAAAAATCATCTAATCATGATGTTCAATTTTCTGGAGATCGTCCGTGCCACTTTTCTCTGCTCTACCTGCGAAACAGGGTTTATATAACCCTGCGCATGAGCATGACGCATGCGGCGTTGCCATGGTGGCAACTTTAAATAAAATCGCATCCCATGAAATTGTACAAAAAGGCTTGACGGCACTTCGCAATTTAGAACATCGCGGCGCCTCTGGCGCTGAAGTTAATAGTGGTGATGGCGCAGGAATTTTAATTAGAGTTCCAGATGCATTTTATCGTGAAGTTGTAGATTTCAATCTTGGAGCGCCCGGAAGTTATGCAACTGGAATTGTTTTTCTCCCTAAGGATTTTGCGCAACATCAGAGAATTAATGTGATTGCTGAAGAAGAGGGGTTGCAGATTCTGGGTTGGCGAAAATTGCCAACTAATTCGAAATCACTTGGGAAGACGGCGCTCTCAGTAATGCCAGATTTCGAACAGTTGTTTTTAAGCGCAAAAGATAATTCGCTTAATTTAGCGCTCGAACGGCGGGCTTACTGTTTTAGAAAACGAGTAGAACACGAACTTCCGATCTATTTTCCATCGCTTTCTTCCAGAACCATAGTTTATAAAGGCATGTTAACAACGGGTCAGCTAGCAGATTTTTTCCCGGATCTATCTGATACTCGCGTGGTTTCACCAATGGCATTGGTCCATTCAAGGTTTTCAACAAATACTTTCCCTTCATGGCCGTTAGCGCATCCTTATCGGTACATTGCACACAACGGTGAAATAAATACCGTTAAAGGAAATCGAAATTGGATGGCAGCGCGTGAAACACTTCTGGTAAGTAAATTGATTCCCGGTGATATTGCTAGATTATTTCCAATTGTTGATCCTGATGGCAGTGATTCCGCTTCACTAGATGAAGTTCTGGAATTGCTCTATTTAAGTGGCCGCTCGTTACCGCATGCTATGTTGATGATGATTCCAGAAGCATGGGAGAACCACGCGTCCATCTCTGAAAAAAGACGTGATTTTTATCAATTCCACGCCTCATTGATGGAGCCTTGGGATGGGCCGGCTTGTGTGACTTTCACAGACGGAAAACAAATTGGCGCAGTTTTAGATAGAAATGGACTTAGACCATCGCGATATTGGGTAACTAGCGATGGGCTAGTCGTACTGGCAAGCGAAGTTGGCGTACTTGATATTGCACAAGAACGCATTGTGCGCAAAGGAAGATTGCAACCTGGCCGAATGTTTTTAGTAGATATTGATGAAGGCAGAATTATTGAAGATGACGAAATTAAAGAAGAGTTAGCAAGTGGAGCCCCATATGGTGACTGGCTCCATGCTGGACTAATTAAATTAGAGGATCTTCCAGCTCGGGAACATATTGTTTATCCACACTCATCAGTGGTTAGACGTCAACGTGCGTTCGGTTATACCGAAGAAGAGCTAAGAATCATTATTGCACCGATGGCAAAATCTGGTGGTGAGCCGTTAGGTTCTATGGGAACCGATACGCCGATCGCAGCGCTCTCCGATAAACCACGGTTGCTATTTGATTATTTTGCACAACTATTTGCGCAAGTTACAAACCCGCCATTAGATGCGATCCGTGAAGAGTTAGTAACTTCGCTTGGTGGATCGATCGGTCCAGAGCACAATCTTTTAGATCCGGGCCCAGCTTCATGTCGTCAAATATCCCTGCCTTTCCCAGTGATTGATAACGATGAACTTGCAAAAATTATTCACGTTAATGCTGATGGTGATCATCCTGGTTTTATCACTCATATCGTCCGCGGACTATTTCCAATTGCAGGTGGTGGCGAATCTCTCGCCAATCGTCTAACCGAAATAAGAAGAGAAGTTTCAGTCGCGATAAATGAAGGCGCACGATTAATTGTGCTCTCAGATCGTGATGGCGATGCCGAAAACGCACCAATTCCTTCTTTATTGCTTACCGCCGCGGTGCATCATCATTTAATTCGCGAAAAAACTAGAACCAAAGTTGGGCTAGTGGTCGAATGTGGAGATGTCAGAGAGGTACATCATGTGGCGCTTCTCGTTGGATTTGGCGCTGCGGCAGTGAATCCTTACTTAGCGATGGAGAGCGCTGAAGATTTAGTTTTGCAAGGCGTAATAACTGGAATTGCTCCTGAGAAAGCAGTTCGAAATTTGATTAAGGCGCTTGGAAAAGGCGTGCTTAAAGTTATGTCAAAAATGGGAATATCAACGATTGCTTCATATACCGGTGCTCAGGTTTTCGAAGCAATTGGGTTATCTCACGATGTTATTGATGAATATTTCGTTGGGGCAACTTCTCGATTGGGCGGAGTTGGACTAGATGTGATCGCCGAAGAAACTATTAGGAGACACCATATTGCCTATCCGCCAGGTGGCGAAATTCCTGGTGCTCGCAGATTAACAATTGGTGGTGAATATCAATGGCGTCGTGAAGGCGAACCACACCTATTTAATCCGGAAACTGTCTTCATGTTACAACACGCCACGAGAAATAAACGTTACGACATTTTTAAACGTTATACGAAGAAAGTCGATGATCAAAGTAAAAATTTGATGACCCTTCGAGGGTTATTCGAATTTAGGGAAGGTTTGCGAAAACCGATCTCGGTAGATGAAGTTGAACCAGTCAGCGAAATTCTAAAACGTTTCTCTACCGGCGCGATGTCTTATGGGTCAATTTCAAAAGAAGCCCACGAGAACTTAGCAATTGCAATGAATCGAATCGGCGGTAAATCCAATACTGGAGAAGGTGGCGAGGATGCTGAGCGTTTCGTTGCAATGGCAAACGGCGATTCAAAACGTTCTGCAATTAAACAAGTCGCAAGTGGCAGATTTGGTGTTACTAGTGAATATTTAGTTAATTCCGATGATATCCAAATTAAAATGGCGCAAGGAGCAAAACCTGGCGAAGGCGGGCAATTGCCTGGTAATAAGGTATATCCCTGGATTGCAAAGGTGCGGCATTCAACACCAGGGGTGGGTTTAATTTCACCACCACCGCATCATGATATTTATTCAATCGAGGATTTAGCTCAATTAATCCACGATTTAAAAAATGCCAATAAGAATGCTCGGATACATGTGAAATTGGTTGCTGAGATTGGGGTCGGCACAGTGGCAGCCGGTGTAAGTAAAGCGCATGCAGATGTGGTGCTGATTTCTGGACATGATGGCGGCACTGGCGCTTCACCACTTACATCTTTAAAACATGCGGGTGCACCATGGGAACTTGGATTAGCTGAAACCCAACAAACGCTATTGCTAAATGGGTTACGTGATCGCATAGTCGTGCAAGCTGATGGTCAAATGAAAACTGGGCGAGACGTAGTAATTGCTGCTTTGCTTGGCGCAGAAGAATTTGGCTTTGCAACTGCTCCACTAGTTGTATCTGGTTGTGTGATGATGCGAGTTTGTCACTTAGATACTTGCCCAGTCGGTGTAGCTACCCAAAATCCTGATTTAAGGAAGAAATTCTCTGGCAAACCTGAATTCGTAGAGACGTTCTTCGAATACATTGCCCAGGAAGTTAGAGAAATTTTGGCGGTATTAGGGTTCAAGAATTTAGCGGAAGCCGTTGGTCAAGTTGAAGCGCTAGAGACAAAGTTAGCTGTTGATCATTGGAAGGCAAGCGGTCTTGATTTAGCGCCGTTACTTAAATTCCCAGAGATATCAAAAGATTCAATCCGAATGAATACCAAAGTGCAAGATCATGGTTTAGCTGCAGCTCTTGATAATGATTTAATTGTAAAAGCAAAGCCGGCTCTGGAAAGTAGAGAGCCAGTAAAGATATCTGCAACTGTTAGGAACGGAAATAGAACTGTCGGAACGATGTTAGGTTCTGAAATTACTCGACACTTTGGAAGCGGCGGCTTGCCAAAAAATACTATTGATATATCGCTTCATGGTTCTGCCGGCCAATCATTAGGCGCGTTCATCCCTAATGGATTGACGATAAGACTTTTTGGTGATTCCAATGATTACCTAGGGAAAGGTTTATCAGGTGGAAGAATTATTCTTCGCCCCGATGAGAATTCATCGTTCGAGTCGAGCGAGAATGTAATTGCTGGAAATGTAATTGGATATGGCGCTACAACTGGCGAAATTTATATCAGGGGAGTTGTAGGAGAGCGATTCTGCGTGCGAAATTCTGGAGCAACTGCGGTTGTAGAAGGTGTCGGTGACCACGGTTGCGAATATATGACCGGTGGAACGGTAATAATTCTTGGTAAAACTGGGAGAAATTTTGGTGCAGGCATGTCCGGTGGAATCGCTTATGTTTTGGATTTAGATCCATTAAATGTTAACCCAGAGATGGTGGATATTCTTTCGATACCAACGGAACGTACAACTGAAGTTAAAGATCTGATTTCGAACTTTGAAACAGAAACGCAATCAATTGTCGCCAGAGAGTTACTAGGAAATTGGGAAGAAAATCTCTCAAGATTCTCCATGATATTGCCTCGAGATTATGCACGGATTTTGGCGGTAATTGCGCGGGCTGAACGTGAAGGTAAACCTGCCGATGAATTGGTGATGGAGGCGGTAAATGGGTGACCCACGCGGATTTATAAACACACCACGCGAAACACCAAAGCGCAGACCAGTAGATGTGCGGATTCAAGATTGGCGTGAAGTTTATGAAATACAAGATTTTACGGTGCTTCAAAAGCAAGCCGGAAGATGTATGGATTGCGGAATTCCGTTTTGTCACCAAGGTTGCCCCCTTGGAAATCTAATTCCGGAGTGGAATGACTTAATTTGGCGTGATGAAAAATCTGAAGCAATGGATAGATTGCACGCCACAAATAACTTTCCAGAATTTACTGGTCGGCTATGCCCGGCTCCTTGCGAAACATCTTGTGTACTTGGGATAAATGCCGATCCAGTAACGATTAAACAAGTTGAATTGAGAATCGTTGAAGAAGCATTTGGAAGTGGCAGCGTGAAGCCGCTAGCACCAGATCGACTAAGTGGAAAAACTGTGGCGGTAATTGGGTCAGGACCAGCCGGGCTTGCGGCAGCCCAACAATTAACTAGAGCTGGACATACAGTGGTTGTCTATGAACGTGCTGAAAAAGTTGGTGGATTATTACGTTACGGCATTCCGGAATTTAAAATGGAGAAATCCGTTATTGACCGACGAATTTCGCAGATGGAAAAAGAGGGGACAAGATTTCGCACGAGCGTAAATGTTGGGGTGGATGTAACGGCCGCGGCGATGCGTTCAAAGTACGACGCGATTGTGATCGCAGTTGGTGCAACAAAATGGCGCGACCTACCAATACCAGGTCGTGAATTAAATGGAATTCATCAAGCAATGGAATTTTTACCATGGGGAAATAAGCAAGCGCTCAATGAATTAATAGATTACCCAGAGATTAATGCTGCCGGCAAGCATGTAATAATTTTAGGAGGCGGAGATACGGGAGCGGATTGTCTTGGTACTTCTATCCGCCAAGGCGCAGCTAGCGTCACTCAGATTGAAATTATGCCGCGCCCAACTCAAGAGCGGCCAGCTTCGCAACCGTGGCCAACTTATCCAATGATTTATCGAGTGAGTAGCGCGCATGAAGAGGCTGGTGATCGGTTGTATGCGATTTCAACAGAGGCTTTCATTGGCGATGAAACTGGAAATGTAAAAGCATTGAAAATAGTTGAAACCAAGTTCGTTGATGGAAAGTTCGAGAAAGTTGCAGGTAGTGAACGCGAACTTAAGGCAGATCTAGTTTTTCTAGCAATGGGTTTTACTGGGCCAGAACAAAATGAATTAATTATGGATCTAAATGTAACGTTAGATGAACGTGGGAATATTGCTCGTGATCAAAAATTTGCAAGCGATGTCGAAGGAGTTTTCGTTTGCGGTGATGCCGGCCGCGGTCAATCTTTGATCGTTTGGGCAATCGCCGAAGGTAGAAGCGCTGCAGCAGCCGTTGATGAATTCTTAGTGGGTCGAACTCAATTACCTGCTGCGATTGCTCCAACCGATCGTTCGTTGACGATATAACAAGTTATTAAAGATAGAATAGCCACCATGCGTCGAGCCAAAATTGTTTGCACTATGGGCCCTGCAGTCGCAACTCCGGAGAAAATAACGGAGCTTATCCAGGCCGGAATGAATGTAGCCCGATTAAATCTCTCTCATGGCGGGCATGGCGAGCATGCGAAAATTTATGACCAAGTTAGAGCTGCTGCGTTAAAAGCAGGGAAACCAGTTTCAATTCTAATTGATTTACAAGGTCCTAAAATTCGATTGGGCAGATTTAAAGATGGTCCGCATTCGCTTGCGCGCGGTGATATTTTTACTATCACAACTGATGAAGTTGAAGGAAGTAAAGTGTTAGTCGGAACTACTTTTAAGAATTTACCGGGCGATTGTAAACCTGGTGACCGCATCTTAATTGATGATGGAAAAGTTACTATTGAGGTTTTGAAAATTGAAGGCAATAACGTGGTTACAAAAGTTATTGAACCAGGAGTTGTTAGCAATAATAAAGGTATTAATTTGCCAGGAGTAGCAGTATCTGTTCCAGCTATGTCCGAAAAAGATGTTGAAGATTTACGTTGGGGTTTGAAAATTGGAGCGGACTTTATTGCGCTCTCGTTTGTCAGAAGCGCTAAAGATATCTTTGATGTTCATAAAATTATGGATGAAATTGGAATTCGAATCCCAGTAATTGCAAAGATCGAAAAACCGCAAGCGGTAGCAAATTTGGAAGAAATCGTTGCTGCTTTTGATGGCATCATGGTTGCGCGCGGCGACCTCGGTGTAGAAATGCCAATTGAAGATGTACCAATGGTTCAGAAACGTTGTATAACTTTGGCTCGCGAATCAGCGAAGCCAGTAATTGTGGCAACTCAGATGCTGGATTCAATGATTGTAAATTCAAGACCAACCAGAGCGGAAGCGTCGGACTGTGCAAATGCGGTATTAGATGGCGCAGATGCTTTAATGCTTTCAGGTGAAACAAGTGTGGGTGATTTTGCAATCGAGGCGGTCGAAACCATGGCGCGCATTATTGAAAAAACTGAAACTGATGCATTGGATCTAATTCCAGCTTTAAAGCATAATCCACGGACCAAAGGTGGAGCCATTACCAAGGCCGCGGCGGATGTTGGCGCGATTATTGGCGCACGTTTTTTGGTAACTTTTACGCAAAGTGGTGACTCAGCGCGGAGAATGTCGCGATTGCGTTCACCAATTGAAATTATGGCTTTCACTCCTGAAATCGGAACTTATAACCGGATGGCGCTTTCTTGGGGGATAGAACCAATGATCACCCCAGTAGTAGCGACCACTGACGAAATGGTTAAGCAGTGCGATACGTTACTTATTGCAACTGGACGCGTGAAAATTGGCGAGCAGGTCATGATTGTTGCTGGCGCACCTCCCGGAATTCCAGGATCAACTAATGCGATGCGAGTTCATAAGATTGGTGATGCTGTCGGCGGCGCAGCGCCGGCGTATCGATAATTTGGTTTTCGCGCGATTGCGTAATTTCCTTATACTAAGTCGATAGGTTTACGCCTCGGTACTCCAACGGTAGAGAGGGCAGTCTCAAACACTGCATAGTGTCGGTTCAAATCCGACTCGAGGCACATGACCCCAGAATTAAGTGGAAGCGCCGAAAAATCGCGCGGCCGAATTCTAGTCGCTGAAGATGAAGCGCTAATTCGATTAGATCTTGTTGAAATGTTAGTAGAGGCTGGGTACGAAGTTGTTGGGCAAGCTAGCAATGGCGAGGAAGCAATTGCCCTAGCTGAAAAAAATAAACCGGATTTAGCAATCCTTGACGTAAAGATGCCAATCCTTGATGGAATATCTGCTGCTGAAAAAATAATTGCAATTTCGCCAGTACTAATGTTGACCGCTTTTAGCCAAAGAGATCTAGTTGAGCGAGCTAGAGATGCGGGTGCGATGGCATATGTTGTTAAACCTTTTTCAATTTCAGATTTAACTCCGGCCATTGAAATTGCCATCAGTCGTCATCGCCAACTTAAGGCACTTGAAACTGAAGTTGCTAATCTGCATGACCGATTGGAGACTAGAAAATTGATTGACCGAGCTAAAGGAATTTTGATGCAGGCGCTTAACCTCTCTGAACCAGAGTCATTTAGTTGGATCCAAAGGGCGGCGATGGACCGCCGAATCACTATGAAAGAAGTAGCCCAGGCCGTTATTTCTCCAGATGCGGTTCCAGATAGGTAAGCGTCAAACCTGCGAAAATTGCCCAAACGGTTACCGAAACGTTATGCCGCGAGCCGGGTGGGGCTTGGCGAAAATACTCAAAAGGGGCATACTTCGCGATACCTAAGGAGAACCTATCCCGGTCTTCTTACATTCGAATGAAGGGAACACTGTTACATGAAAAAAAACAACAAGGCTCTCGTAGCGCTTGGTGTCGTAACTTTGGCAATGAGCATCGTTGGTTCAACCATGGCTCAATCTGCAACAGTTACTTTGACTGTCTCATCTGACCTACCTCTGCAGGGTGGATCGGCTGATCAAAGCGAATCGACAAACAACGTTATCAAGTTGCTCCTTAAGCAAATGGGTAACAAAGCTGGAAAGTATGCAATTAAGTTCAAGGAATACGATGACTCAACCGCAGCTAAAGGTTCATGGGACGATGCACAGTGCGCAGCAAATGCACAAGCACACGTTGCCAATAAGACCGAAGTAGCAGTTATGGGTACATATAACTCGGGTTGTGCAAAAATTATCGTTCCAGTACTTAACCAAGATCCAAAGGGTCCAATGGTTATGGTTTCAAATGCGAATACAAACCCTGGTCTAACCAAGGCATGGAATCCAGGCGAACCAACTAAGTACTACCCAAC
>CAZMNB010000027.1:0-14174 GCA_964567545.1 uncultured Bifidobacterium sp.
AATATGTGGCCGAGTGGAATCCGGTTTCAACCATGGTTGCGGCATGCCGCCAATTATTTGGTCTTGAGAATCAATTTGGCGCAACCGCAGGTTCTTTCCCAAGTGAAAATCCGTTGACTATGTCACTCATATATATGGTAATTATTCTGATTATTTTCGTCCCGTTAAGCGTTAGACAATATACAAATAAAGTTACTAAATAATAAATAATTAGGCGTAGAACTCAGCTTCTAATATTGCTACCGTAATCGCTCTGCCGTTTGGAGCGATATAGTTAACGGTCTCGCCAACTTTGGCACCCATCACGGCAGAGCCAAGTGGCGACTTCTCGCTATAAACATCGAGATCACCAGAGCTAATTTCTCGCGAACCTAAAAGGAATTGCATTTCATCGCCGCCGATATCAACGGTAACCTTCATACCAAAACCCACTACGCCAGATTCACCGGCAGGCGGTTCACCGATATGAGCATGCTCCAACATATGTTTTAGTTGGCGAATTCGCGCCTCTATCTTTCCTTGTTCGTCCTTTGCGGCGTGATAGCCACCGTTCTCTTTTAAATCGCCTTCTTGGCGCGCAGCCTCAATCTTCTTAACTATCTCAGAGCGGCCTTCATTTTCCAGGTGCGCCAATTCAGCGGATAGCCGATCCGCTGCTTCTTGAGTGAGCCAAGTATTGGTCTCTGGTGTCGTAGCCATAAGGGAGTACGGTACTTAATTAATCAGCTAGTTGCACACCTAATAACCGCGGCATTGACCGGAGTTGAGCGTGCTGGAATCCGGGTTTTATGGGTGGTAACTGATTTATTTGATGCTGGGAATCGATCTGTTATTTCACCGACAATATTTTTATCGATATCACGCGCCACCAAAGTACAGGTAACTGCAATTCTCGGATTTCGTCGAGTTACCTCGTAAGTAATATCAATCGAAGGTGTCGCTGAAAATTGATCTCGTTCAAACGAGATTAGTGTGTAACGAATCTCAGGAAGCGAATGGTGGGTAGCTGACCAAATTAACCAGGGAGTTCCCAATAGAAATAAGATAAGGGCCGGAATTTTCCAACTAATTCGCTTTACATTGCCATACCTTTGATTCAAATAAGTTATCTCTGGGCCAGAAAATTTACGATTAGGGAATCGTTCGCGCCATGACCCAGCCTTTTCAGCAGGTGATGAATCACGGTCTGACATGGGATGATTCTTTCATGGATGAAGCGAGGGTAAACCCAGGCACAGCCGGCTCGATTACCGTTTTTATTTTAATTGTTGCGGTCTCATTATTACTTTGGAATTTTTATCGAAGGTACCAAAAGCTGCAAACTCGTATGAATCCAAATGATAATCCGAATGGTTCTGAGAGTGAATCGAAGTAAATTAGGTAAATCGATTTCAACAGCGTTAGCTGTGGCTCTCCTAATTTCAGTATTTATCGGGTTAGGAATTTGGCAGCTGCAACGAGCTGCGGATTTACAAGAATTGCAAAAACCAGTCGTTGATAAACCAGCAATTTCATTATTGGAAATTGCAAAGCCAGGTGTTGCACTTTCCGGATTGGCCCCAAACCGGATTGTGAAGTTTTCTGGAAGTTACGTTGCAAGTTTTATCGCACCAAATCAGCTAGGTCGGGGTAATAATCGAGAAAGTTGGGAAGTTGGAATTGTGGAAATACCAGCTTCTGGAGCAATCTTGGTAGCTCGAGAAATTTCGCCGACATCCGGACCGAGAAACCCCCTACCCAGCGAACCGGTCTCGATCGAGGGGCGGCTAATGCCACATCAAAATGAAGATCGTGCCGTTTTCACCAATGAAATAAATATTCTAGCCAGGCTGGATAGTGCGCTAATTGCAGATAAGACTAATCTTCCGATCTTTGATGGCTTTGTCATTGTGCAACGTGAAGAATTAGCTGGAGTTGAAAGCAAATTAAGATTGATTTCAGCAGAACCGGCCAAAAGCACGGTGCCCGGGTTTTACTGGCAACATATCTCGTATGTCGTCATATGGTGGTTGATGGCGGGGGTAGTAGTTTTTCTTCCGTTCTACCAGAGGTTTAAGAAGAATGAAGATAGCGACGGCCAACTAGGGAGCAGATTATGAACGGTGCGCTAACGAGATTTAGGTTTATGGCGATTTTAGCGGGCGTAATGTCGCTGCTGCTATGGTTTGTTGACCTACCAACAATGTATCTATTGAATAATGAAAATTGGCAGAGCCACGTAAAGTGGATTCCAATCGTGCATGGCTACGTTTATCCCTTCTATGTTTTAACTGCGATTCAATTTTCCATAAAATCTCGCTATGACATCAAGAAAATGATCTTCTTCATTCTCGCTGGAACTTTGCCGGTCGCTTCATTTATCGCAGAACGTAGAGCGTTTCAAGAGAGCCGCCAGAACTAACTTATGTTTCAAGCTATTAAATCCAGCATCAAATCATTGCTATATCCGCTATACGAAGGACGGCTAGCGCGCTCGTTAGATTTCTCGAAGACCCCGCACCATATTGGTGTAATTTTAGATGGCAACCGGAGATGGGCAAAAGCAAATCCTTCAATTGATGGCGATACCTCATCGCGCCGTGGCCATAAAGCTGGCGCTGAAAAAATTATCGAGCTACTAGATTGGTGTGAAGAGACCAATGTAAAAGTTCTAACTTTATGGTTGCTTTCAAATGATAATTTAAAGCGTTCCGCAGAAGAGTTAAAAGCTCTTATTGAAATTATCGGATCCACAGTTGATGAGTTGGGTCGACGTGGAAGATGGGAAATTCGCCCGGTGGGTTCGCTTGAACTTTTGCCAAAAGAGTTACAAGATCGGTTGGCCGCAGTTGCCAATCTGAGTCGCGGAATTAAAGGCGTAGTAGTTAATGTGGCAATTGGTTACGGTGGCCGCCGCGAGATAGTTGATGCTGTTAAATCCTTAATCACCGAAGCGGGCAGAGCCGGAAAAACGCCAGCTGAAATTGCTAGCGGAATTTCAGTTGAAGAATTGAGCCAATACTTATATACCGCTGGCCAACCTGATCCCGAATTAGTGATTAGAACTTCAGGGGAGCAACGCCTTGGCGGCTTCTTGTTATGGCAGAGCGCGCATTCGGAGTTTTATTTCTGCGAGGCTTACTGGCCCGATTTTAGAAAAGTCGATTTCCTGCGAGCGCTTCGTTCTTACTCAATTCGCGAGCGTCGGTTAGGCGCTTAGCAACCCTCAAGTTGTTATTTAGAATTTACCTTCTGTTGGCGCGTGTCGCCAATGTCCGAATGGTCCCAGGATTTACCTTTTACCCCATAAGCCGTTTTCAACGTTCAACGCGGAGAAATGGATCCAACGATTACAACTGAAAAAACGATCGAAAATAATCGATCAAAAACTAGTAAGTCCACGCCCACAAATGCCGCTAAAACCGGGCTGAAAACATATGTAATTGATACCAGCGTTTTACTTGCCGATCCATCAGCGCTTTTTAGGTTTGCTGAACATGAAGTAATAATTCCGATTGCAGTTATAGGTGAACTTGAACAAAAACGCGACCATCCGGAACTTGGGTTTTTTGCCAGATCTGCCCTTCGCGCGTTAGACGATTTAAGAATTAGCCATGGTCGACTCGATCAGCCATTAGAGATTACCGAGGCGGGCGGAACTCTTTCGGTTGAGTTAAACCATACCGATACCGCATCACTTCCAGCTGGCTTTTATCGCGATGGTAGTAACGACACTCGAATCTTGGCGGTCGCGCGAAACTTAACAGCAGATGGCAAGGACGTTGTACTAGTTACTAAAGATTTACCGCTGCGAGTTAAAGCCTCGTCGATGGGAATTTCAGCAGAGGAGTATCGTGCAGAGTTAGTTCCGAACACCGGTTGGACCGGAATGGAAGAAGCAACCGTTGGCGGCAACACAATTGATGAACTTTATGAAAATGAAAAAATTTCCGATCCGCTGGCCAAGGATTACCCATGCCATACCGGGATTGTTTTACACTCTGAAAAAGGAAGCGCCTTAGTTCGGGTATCCCCAGATAAGAAGTTGCAATTGGTTCGAGGCGATCGGAGCGCTTTTGGGTTGCATGGGCGGAGCGCGGAACAACGAGTTGCGCTAGACCTATTGCTTGATAACGATATCGGAATCGTTTCGCTGGGCGGACGGGCCGGAACGGGTAAATCAGCGCTTGCTTTATGTGCAGGGCTTGAAGCAGTAATGGAGAAACGTCTCCATAAGAAAGTCATTGTCTTCCGTCCGCTCTACCCAGTCGGCGGACAAGAGCTTGGTTACCTGCCCGGATCCGAAGGCGAGAAAATGTCGCCCTGGGCGCAAGCAGTTTTTGACACTCTAGGAGCCTTGGTTAGCACACAGGTGATTGAAGAGATTCTGGCTCGTGGCTTAATTGAGGTTTTACCGTTGACCCATATTCGAGGTCGTTCCCTCCATGACTCTTTTGTTATTGTGGACGAAGCCCAATCACTGGAACGTGGCGTGCTATTAACCGTGCTTTCGCGAATTGGCCAAGGTTCACGAGTAGTTCTGACCCATGACGTTGCCCAACGCGATAACTTGCGAGTAGGTCGCCATGACGGTGTGGTCGCCGTAGTCGAATCGCTCAAAGGCCATCCGCTCTTTGCACACATCACCTTGACGCGAAGCGAGCGCTCTCAAATCGCCGCTCTAGTTACGGAAATGTTGGAAGAACCGATCGTTTAACTAGATAACAAATCGGACATTTCGCCCGGTGGTATATCTCTCATTCACAAAACGGGCATAACGGACTTTCCCCAGTCTGACCTGCGATTATATAAATCCACAGATATCTAGATCTGATAAATATCGCGCCACGCGCTCATTTAGATTTGCCGCGACTCACCCCATTTGCCACCCTAACGCCATCCCCGTTAGCTAAAACCTCTTAATTGAGGTTTAAGGCGTTGGCGGAAACGAGTTCGAAACGAGTAGGCGAGTAGATAGAAAGGAACCGGAAGCGATGCGAATTTCTAGAGCGCAACGACGGGCAGTTACCGTTCTAGCTTTCGCGACCCTTTCCTTGGCCATTGTGGAGCCGACATACTCACAAGGTCCGATTACGGTGATCATTGATCTCTCCCCCGACCTAAAAAATTCTGCGCCAACTAGTAGCACCGACCTCCAAGTTGGAACTGGTTCGACCGCCCTGGTTGAGTTCGATCCAACAGTTGCGGTCAATGCAATTGAAATCGCCTTGGTCTCGCAACTGTCCGGTCAACTGGAAGCCGCTCGAACCATAATAGGCGCAAAGAAATATGCGAAGTCTTACGCTCTCGCCAATTACAACTGGGGCGATCAGCAATATTCCTGTCTAAATAAACTTTGGACTAGAG
Source organism: uncultured Bifidobacterium sp. (assembly GCA_964567545.1). Taxonomy (GTDB): domain Bacteria; phylum Actinomycetota; class Actinomycetes; order Nanopelagicales; family Nanopelagicaceae; genus UBA7398. Next base: position 5,347 of record CAZMNB010000027.1, read on the forward strand.
AGAGCCATTGGAACTATAAAGCTAGAAACCCTCGAAGCGGTGCCCATGGAATTGCCCAAGCTTTACCTGCGACCAAGATGGAGATCATCGCGACCGATTGGCGAACCAATCCACTGACTCAGATTCAATGGGGGTTGCGCTACATCGAAACTAGATACGACAACCCTTGCAAGGCCTATGCAAAATTTAAAAGGTCGCGTTACTACTAAACCAAGATTTTCTTAAGGGCGTTTGCCAATTAGGATCGGCTTACTGGTTTCAGCAAAGAAATCATTTCCTTTGTCGTCAACTACGATAAAGGCCGGGAAATTCGCTACTTCTATTTTCCAGACCGCTTCCATTCCAAGTTCTTCATAATCGAGCACTTCAACCTTCTTAATGCAATCTTGGGCGAGCCGAGCCGCCGGTCCACCAATTGATCCGAGATAGAAACCGCCATTCTTATTACAAGCATCGGTGACCGCCTTAGAGCGATTTCCTTTTGCCAACATCACCATGGAGCCGCCAAGAGATTGGAACTGTTCAACATAAGAATCCATTCGACCGGCAGTAGTAGGGCCAAATGATCCCGAGGCAAATCCGGCCGGCGTCTTCGCTGGCCCGGCATAGTAAACCGCATACTTCTTTAAATACTCGGGTAGTGGTTTTCCAGAATCAACTAACTCTTTAATTTTTGCATGAGCCAAATCGCGCGCTACAACCAGGGTTCCAGTGAGTGAAAGCCGCGTCTTTATTGGGCTTTTAGCCAAGGTTTGCAAAATCTCAGCCATCGGCTTATTTAAGTCAATCGCCACCACATCGCTATCTAGGTGATCATCAGTAGTTTCTGGCAAAAAGTGAGCAGGGTCTTGCTCGAGTTGCTCTAAGAAAATTCCCTCCTTAGTAATTTTCGCTTTTGCTTGGCGATCGGCAGAGCAGGAAACTGCAATTGCAATTGGCAGCGATGCACCATGGCGCGGCAATCGAACCACTCGAACGTCGTGGCAAAAATATTTTCCGCCGAATTGAGCGCCGATTCCTAAACTTTGGGTCAATTTGTGAACTTGCGCTTCAAGTTCAAGATCTCGGAAAGCGCGACCAGTTTTTGCATCGCCAGAAGTTGGTAGTGAATCTAAATATTTTGTACTAGCTAACTTGGCAGTCTTAACTGTAAATTCAGCGCTCGTACCACCGATGACAATTGCAAGGTGATAGGGCGGGCAGGCCGCAGTTCCAATCGATCGTAATTTTTCATCAAGCCAATTCATAAATGAAGTTGGATTTAAAACCGCTTTAGTCTCTTGATAGAGGAAAGATTTATTTGCACTACCGCCACCTTTTGCGATGAAGAGAAAGTTATATTCATCGGGATGCGCGCTATCGGAGTAAACCTCAACTTGGGCAGGCAGATTATTGCCTGTGTTCTTCTCTTCCCAAGTCGTGACCGCAGCCAATTGGGAGTAGCGCAGGTTTAACTTAGTGAATGCGTCGTATACTCCGCGCGAAATGCTCGCTTCGTCGCGGCCTTCGGTCAATACATGTTGGCCTTTTTTACCCATCACAATTGCAGTCCCAGTGTCTTGGCACATCGGCAAAATTCCACCGGCTGCGATATTGGCGTTTTTTAATAGATCTAACGCAACAAATCGATCGTTTGGTGAGCTCTCGGGATCTTTCAAAATGTTAGCTAGTTGTTGCAAATGTTCGCCGCGTAGGTAATGTGAAATATCGTGGATAGCGGCTTCAGTTAACTTGGAAATTGCAGCTGCGGAAACTTTTAGGAATTCCCGACCATCTGCGCTAAATGTTGAGATACCTTCTTTTGAAACCAATCGGTACTTAGTGGTGTCTGGGCCGACCGGCAGTAAATCTTCGTAACTAAATTCCGGCATTTACTTATCTTCCGCTGGCTTCGCTGCTTCCAACTTCTTCCGTGCGCCATCGAGCCATTCCTGACAGATCTCTGCCAATTCTTCGCCACGCTCCCAGAGCTTCAGGGAATCTTCCAAGCCAACACCGCCTGCTTCTAAGGTTGAAACGACTTTGGTTAATTCATCCCGAGCTTGTTCATAAGATAATTTCGCAGCGGCCATGTTCGTAATCTACTCCTTAAATCTTTCGAGGTTTATTTCTACTTCTTAATTTCGCCTGTGGCTGTCGCCAACGCCACACCATCAGCGAGCCTTAGCTCCAGCCCATCGCCTTTTGATAAATCTTTGGCAGCACGGACGATTGAACCATCAGGTTTTTGCACAACCGCGTAACCACGATCCAAAGTTGCTTGCGGCGAGAGCGTTCGAACTCTCGCTGCAATCTGGGTAATCTCCGATTTTGCATGTGAAATTGCGCTATCCATACTGCGCCAGATGCGGGTTCGGATTCCTTTAATTATCTCTTCGCGAGATGTCACCATAATCATTGGTTCGCGCATCACTGGCCGCTGCATCAACCCAGTAATTTTCGTCATTTCTAGCACCACTAAATCATTTATTCGACGATCAGCCCGATCCCGTAAATTCGAAATTTTAGTGAGCTCCTCATGCATATCTGGCACAACTTTCTTGCCAGCATCGGTAGGAGTCGATGCCCGCCAGTCGGCAACTAAATCCAACAACGGTGAATCCTTCTCGTGACCAATCGCGCTAACAATTGGAGTTTTAGCGCTGGAAACCAATCGGAGAAGTGATTCATCTGAAAAGGGGAGCAAATCTTCGAAATTTCCGCCGCCGCGGGTAATGATAATTACATCAACGTTTGGATCAGCATCCAATTCCAAGAGCGCCTCGGAGACTTCACTCACCGCAGCAGCGCTTGCGACCGCAACTTCACGAATTTCAAATTGGACCGATGGCCAACGACGCTTAGCATTTTCGACCACATCTTTGCCAGCATCGCTATTTCGACCACAAATCAAACCGACTTTATTTGGCAGAAACGGAAGTGGCAATTTTCGAGAGTCATCAAATAACCCTTCTAGCGCTAATTTATTTTTAAGCGCTTCCAACCGGGCTAACAACTCACCTTCACCGACTTTGCGAAGTTCATTTACCTGAAATGCGAGCGATCCATTTTTGGTCCACCATTGTGGCTTGGATCGAATCACAATACGCGCGTTCTGTTCTAACGGTGCAACTAAATCAAAAATATTTTTAAAACATTTAATTGAGATACTCATATCAGCGCTGGTATCGCGCAGCCGCATAAAAATTGTCGGAGAGCCCGGCCGCACATTTATTTCCGATAATTCGCCTTCAATCCAGAGCTCTGGTAGATCATCAATAATCTGGCCAATCCGCTCGGTTACATAGCGAACCGATACGGGCTTGATTTCTGGAGCGTCAGACATGGTGCGATTCTATTAGGATGCACGCATGGCAAAACGGGTCCTCTTAGCAGCGCCGCGCGGATATTGCGCTGGCGTTGATCGTGCCGTTATTACCGTTGAGAAAGCGCTCGACCTATATGGCGCACCAGTTTATGTCCGCAAACAAATTGTCCATAATAAACATGTAGTTGAAACTCTGGAAAAGCGTGGCGCAATTTTTGTTGATGAAACTAATGAAGTTCCAGAAGGCGCAATTGTAGTTTTTTCAGCGCATGGAGTTTCGCCCAAAGTTCATGAAGAAGCGGCCACGCGCAATTTAAAAACTATTGACGCAACTTGTCCATTAGTCACCAAAGTTCACCATGAAGCAAAGCGCTTTGCGGCGGAAGATCTACAGATTCTTCTCATTGGCCATGCCGGACATGAAGAGGTCGAAGGCACTGCCGGCGAGGCCCCAGACCACATGCAAATCGTTGATGGCCTAGAAGGCGCACATAAGGTTGAGATAGATCCCAATAAAAAAGTTGCTTGGCTTTCGCAAACTACTTTGAGCGTAGATGAGACTTTAGAAACTGTCGCAATCTTGAAAGATCGTTTTCCTAATCTAATGGATCCGCCAAGTGATGACATCTGTTACGCAACCCAAAATCGCCAAGTTGCGATTAAACAAATTGCAGCAGAGGCAGATTTAGTACTGGTTGTTGGTTCGACTAACTCTTCCAACTCAGTTCGCCTGGTCGAAGTTGCTCTTGAGTATGGCGCAAAAGCAGCATACTTAATTGATTATGCAGCGGAAGTAAAAGCGGAATGGTTTGTCGGTGTCGAAACCATCGGAGTTAGTAGCGGCGCCTCAGTTCCAGAAATCTTAGTTACCGATCTATTAAACGAATTGAAGAAACGTGGCTATAGCGACGTTGAAACTGTAACCGCGATGGAGGAACACTTGCTCTTTGCTATTCCTCCAGAGCTTCGAAAAGACCTACGCGTGGCTGGTAAGTGAGCCTTGCCGCTTCTTTGTAATGTAGATTCCCCAACCTACTAACGCACCAGTTATTAGAAATGGTGCCACGCTAGCTAAACCCGAGACTAAATCAACGCCAATTCTAGAAATTCGAAGTGATGAACCGCCGACAGTTGGCATTAATAAGAAGATAGCTAAGGCAAATGCAATTGGTGGATTAACGATTGCGGGATAAAGCGTGCCTGGACGACCAAGTTTGATACCGCCAAAGTAAGAGAGCCAGATTGCAATTCCTGTAAGCGCGCCAACATTAGACCGGAAGAAGATCTCCACCATTGCCCAGAACCCAATAAATACGAATTGCAAAATTACAACACCAGGCGCGGTGAGACCAGCACCTTGAATTGGATTTTTCAGTTCTATTTTTGGCAGATTAGTTGTCATCGGATTCTCCCTCTTCTATAACTTCAACATCAATAAAGTCATCGAGCGAGGTTTGGCCGCCGCTCTTTATATCTCTAACGCTATCGGTGATCTCTGGAATTGCTTTTAAGGATTTCGGATCAATCCCACTAATTTTCATGATCTGTTTAGCAGGGTTAACCACCGTAGTTTCAGCAGTAGGGACCATATCGTTATAAGCCTTTACTGTGCTCTTTAACCGTTCCCCAACAGTTACAAGTTTTGAGTGGAGCGCTGAAACATTCTTTAAAAACTTTCCAGCTAATTCTTGAATCTCATTTGCATTTGTTGCGATTTTATTCTTACTAAAAACAAAGCCAACGGTGCGAAGCAGTGCCATCATCGTGGTTGGGGTTGCGATAGTTACGCCTTTTTCAAAAGCTTTATCTAGTAAGCGTTTATCAATCCGGAGCGCTTCACTCAAGATAGTTTCAAATGGCGCAAAGAGCACCACAAAATCTGGCGAAGCTTCATGTTTGTGGTAATCCCGTTTTGCAAGGGCTGTTACATGCTTTAAAAGATCATCGGTATGTTGTTGTAATAAGGTTTCGCGCTCTGCCATATCTTCAGTATTGAATGCATCTAAGAAGCGATCAAACGGAAATTTAGAATCAATAAATAGGACGCTACCACCAGGCATCTTGATAGTTACATCCGGAATTCCAGATGAGTCACTTCCAGCAACCGATTTCTGTCGTTCGAATTCAATTCCTTCGCGCAAGCCCGCCATCTCTAAAAGAAGTTCTAATTGCGCTTCACCAAATTTTCCACGAGTTTGAGTATTAGAAAGTGCGCCGGCAATTTTCGTGGTTTCATCAAGCAGTAACTTATTGGCATCACCCATATTCTTTATTTGGCTCTTTAAATCTGATTCCGCGGTAGAGCGACGTCGATCGGCATCAAGGGCTTGGTTTGCTAGCGTTTCAACGCTCTTTTTCATCGCTTCAAGTTCAGTAGTTAAGCGAGTGGAATCACTCTGATTGCTTTGCATCGTGGCAATCTGATCTTGCAAGGCTTTTGTTCCACCTTTGGAATTTGCGCGCGAAATCACAAGGCCGCCAGCAGCGCCAAGGGCTATCCCAATCAGTAAGCCGATGGTTAGGAATATCGCACTGTTCATGCGCCTATCGTGGCAGGAAGCACCGACAATCACGCGTAGGCTCTACCCCTAGCCACCCCTAGGTTCAAATTAGAACCGCTCTGAGCCGCAAGTTTTAATAGGAGTAATTCAAGTGAGTCTTTCAATCGGAATCGTCGGGCTGCCGAACGTCGGTAAGTCGACCCTTTTCAATGCGCTCACAAAGAACAATGTGCTGGCGGCGAACTATCCCTTTGCCACGATTGAGCCAAACGTAGGCGTGGTTGGGGTACCGGATCCGCGGCTTGCAGTATTAGCTCAAATTTTTCACTCCGAAAAAATATTACCCGCGGCGGTTTCTTTCGTTGATATCGCTGGAATTGTAAAAGGCGCATCGGAAGGTGCTGGCCTTGGCAATAAATTTCTAGCCAACATCCGCGAAACCGATGCAATCTGCCAGGTAATTCGAGTATTTAGCGATGGCGATGTAGTTCACGTTGATGGCAAAGTTGATCCAGCAAGTGATATTGAAACTATAAATACTGAGCTAGCGCTCGCTGATATGCAGACCATTGAAAAAGCAATTCCTAGACTTGAGAAGGAAGCACGAGTACAAAAAGATCGAGCTCCAGTTTTAGAGGCAACAAAAGCCGCAGAAAAAATTCTCGGCGAAGGTAAAGTGCTCCACGGCTCGGGCATTGATTTATCGCTGATTTCAGAGTTAGGACTTTTAACTGCGAAACCATTCTTATATGTATTTAATGTTGATGCCGCAGAATTAGCTGATTTAGAGTTGCGGAAGAAAATGTCCGCTTTAGTTGCACCGGCCGAGGCGATTTTTCTTGATGCTAAGACTGAAATGGAGTTAAGCGAATTAGAAGACGCTGAAGCTCTTGAACTTTTGCAGTCAATTGGACTCGATGAACCTGGATTGAGTACGCTTGCGCGTGTTGGTTTCGTAACTCTTGGGTTGCAGACATATCTCACTGCGGGCCCTAAAGAAGCCCGTGCGTGGACAATTCACAAAGGTGATACCGCTCCAGTTGCGGCTGGCGTGATTCATACCGATTTCCAAAAGGGCTTTATTAAAGCCGAAGTTGTTTCATTCGAGGACCTAGTAGCCGCAGGTTCGATGGTTGAAGCAAAATCAAAAGGAAAAGTTCGTATGGAAGGTAAAGATTACGTAATGTCCGATGGCGATGTAGTGGAGTTTAGGTTCAATGTCTAAAACTAAGAAGCAAGCGCATTTAGAAGGTCTACCAATTAAGCACCGCGAAAACCTGCGGAGCTTGGCGATTATCGCCCACGTTGACCATGGCAAGACCACGCTTGTTGATGCCATGTTATGGCAATCTGGCGCATTCGCTGCTTACAAGGAGCAATCCGAAGGTAAAGAGCGCGTCATGGATTCCATGGATCTAGAGCGCGAAAAAGGAATCACAATTCTTGCCAAGAACACTGCAGTTAAGCGCGGCGATTCAATCGTTAACATTATTGATACACCGGGCCACGCTGATTTCGGTGGTGAAGTAGAGCGCGGTTTAGAGATGGTAGATGGGGTTGCGCTTTTAGTGGATGCATCTGAAGGTCCGCTGCCGCAAACTCGTTTCGTATTGCGCAAAGCGCTAGAAAAGAATCTTCCAGTTATTTTAATCATAAACAAAGTTGACCGTCCCGATGCAAGAATTGCGGCGGTAGTAGATGAAACTTATGAACTATTTTTAGATCTTGATGCGAATGAAGATCAGATTGATTTCCCGATTGTTTATACATCTGCAAAAGCAGGTCGAGCATCACTTAATCGTCCCGTAGATGGTGGCATGCCAGATGCAGCGAACTTAGATGTGCTCTTCGATACAATCTTCAAAACTATTCCAGCTCCGGTTTATCACGAAGGCGCACCGCTACAAGCACATGTAACAAACTTGGATTCATCGCCATACCTTGGCCGACTTGCACTTTGCCGCGTTCGCGAAGGTGTAATTCGGAAAGGCCAGATGGTTACTTGGATTAAGACTGCTGGCACAACTGCGAAAGTTAAAGTCTCCGAACTATTAATTACCGAAGCGCTAGATCGGGTACCTGCGTTAGAAGCGCACCCAGGCGACATCATCGCGGTTGCTGGAATTGAGACTATTACTTTGGGCGAAACTCTTGCTGATCCTGAAAATGCTCATGCGCTGCCGTTAATTACCGTTGATGAACCATCAATTTCAATGACTATTGGCATCAACACCTCACCACTTGCGGGCAAGAGCGGGAAATTACTTACTGCTCGCCAAGTTAAGAGTCGGTTAGATGCAGAGCTAGTAGGTAACGTTTCACTTCGAGTTTTAAATACTGAGCGCCCAGATACTTGGGAAGTTCAAGGTCGCGGCGAACTGCAACTTGCAGTGCTTGTTGAAATCATGAAGCGCGAAGGTTTTGAATTGACTGTCGGTAAGCCACAGGTTGTTATCAAGAAAGTTGATGGCAAAATTCATGAACCGATGGAACACTTAACAATCGATGCTCCAGAAGATTATTTAGGCGTTATTACCCAATTGATGGCGCTCCGCAAAGGTCGCATGGAACAGATGGTTAACCATGGCACCGGTTGGATTCGGTTGGATTACCGAGTACCTTCTCGTGGACTTATTGGTTTCCGGACCGAGTTCTTAACTGAAACTCGGGGAACTGGATTGCTGCATCACGTTTTTGATGGATATGAAGCTTGGCATGGTGATATCCGAACTCGTGGCACCGGTTCCTTAGTTTCTGATCGATTAGGCGTTGTAACTTCATACGCGCTTTATGGCACCCAAGATCGCGGCAGTATCTTCGTGGAACCAGGCGATGAAGTTTATGAAGGTATGGTTATTGGTGAGAATTCACGAAGCGAAGATATGGACGTTAACTGTGTTCGCGAAAAGAAACTTACAAATATGCGTGCATCCGGTACTGATGAATCAGAGCGTTTAATTCCGCCGAAGAAGCTCAACATGGAAGGTGCTTTGGAATTCTGTCGTGAGGATGAGTGCGTT
>CAZMNB010000028.1:0-1090 GCA_964567545.1 uncultured Bifidobacterium sp.
CTGCAGCAATCTCGACGAGATCAAGTCCGATTTCTTCGGCCATCCGAAGTGCGCTATCGATATCGATAACTCCGACTTGTTCGCCAGATGCTCCAATGAGACGAACTTCCGATTCGCGGATTCGATCATTGATGCGTGGTTCAGTGCTGATAATTACTCCCTTTCATAAAAAATATAGAGCGAATTGTTGAGCCCTTGAATTTAATGAAAGTAGTTTTGCCGCAATGCGCACATAAGTGCTCATGACCGCATGAAATCTGCGATCTTCCTTGACCAGCTCGCTCACCTAAAAGTGGCGACGAAGGTGGGAGCGGCAGCTCCACTTGGCATCGGTTTCAAGAACCGAACGTGGCATAGATTAACGGATAACCGAAGAAATTCGAAATTGAGCGTAGTTAAGCGCCCATCCCGTGCAGACCGCCGTCAACATGAATGATTTCTGCAGTGGTTTTTGGGAACCAAGGCGAAAGTAGCGCGACCACAGCTTGTGCGGCTGGCACTGGATCGGTCACATCCCAATGCAATGGTGCTCGCTCATTCCAAACGGTTTCAAAATCAGAAAAACCCGGTATGGATTTTGCTGCCATAGTACGAATTGGACCGGCGGCAACCAAATTAACCCGAACATTTTCGCTTCCTAAATCTCGCGCTAAGTACCGCGATGTCGATTCAAGCGCAGCTTTCGCAACGCCCATCCAGTCATATTTTGGCCAAGCCACCGATGCATCGAAATCTAAACCTACAACACTCGCGCCAGCTTCCTTATTAAATAGTGGCTTAGCGGCCATGGTTAAGGATTTAAATGAGAATGCTGAAACCTGCATTGCTACTGCAACATCGCTCCACTCAGTATTTAAAAAATTTCCGCCCAATGCGCTTTCTGGCGCAAATCCAATTGAATGCACAACGCCATCTAAATGCGGTAAATGTTCTCTTACCCGATCTGGAAGTGCTGTTAAATCCTCAGAACTTGTGACATCCAATTGGATGACTGGCGCTAATTTTGGTAATCGAGCAGCAATTCGCTCCGTTAAGCGTTGCACTCGGCCATAAGAACTAAGAATTACATTTGCACCTTCATCTTGTGCAA
>CAZMNB010000028.1:1190-13345 GCA_964567545.1 uncultured Bifidobacterium sp.
CGGCTACCTAACTCTTTGGCCAGTGACTTAACCATTCCGATCAACCCAGCTTTACTGGCAGCGTAATTTACTTGGCCGGCTGAACCCATACTTCCAACGACAGAACCAATAAAAATCATACTTCCGCGTTTTAATTTAAGCATTGCCTTGCTGGCTCGTCGTGCTACCCGAAACGATCCCATTAGGTTTGCTTGGAATACATCTTCAAAATCTGCATCGCTCATTCGTAAAACCAAACCATCTCGAGTGATTCCAGCATTCGATACTAAAACTTCAATCGGACCATGGGTTTTTTCAATTTCGTCAAAACCCGCTTCAACGCTCTCGGTTGAAGTGACATCCATCTTTACTGATCGCAAATGCGCAGGTGGGTTACCACTTCGGTAGGTGATAATTACATTGTCACCTAAAGATTGAAAATGTTCCGCTATGGCTAGACCGATGCCTCGATTTCCACCAGTTACCAAGACATTCCGCGACATGTGCGAAATCTACCTGTTACTCAGGCGTAAGTTGGAATTGAAGGTGCGACGAAGTGGCATGAGTCTTAGGCTGAGCATGTGAAAGTTCATCGGATAACATCAGCGCAATTCGGACTCAGTGATGATCTTCCCGGAAGACAGAAGCGCTATTTCATTTCTATGATGATTCGCACCCTTTGTTTTATTCTCACCGTGGTTACGCCATCTCCATATCGCTGGTTTTTTCTGATAGGCGCGTTAACCCTTCCCTATATCGCTGTAATTATTGCAAACGCAGGGCGAGAAACTGTTTCTGGAAATACTTCTTACTTCAATGCAAACTCAAAAGAGATCACTACCGGTGATGAGATTACTAAATAATTAAGTAAGATTTCGCTATGAAGCGTGCACTACTCTCCCCGGTCGCAATCGGATTAACTCTATTGATGTTCTTAACTATTGCAGGTTGTGCAAAGGCTGGCTTCTGGCAATTTCACCGAGGCGTTGCCCGTCATGATGCAAATGCTCAAATTAAATCCAATATTGCTCGTACCCCTATGTCCGAATCTCAATTCAATTCTCTGGTTACAGACGATGCTGCATTGCGCGCCAATCAATGGCGGACCGTAACCGTGTCGGGAACTTTCATCCCAGAACATGAACTTCTGCTAAGAAACCGTTATACCGAAGGTAAATATGGATTTGGCGTAATCACTCTATTTAAAATGGCCAACGGAGAAATTTTCTGGGTTGATCGAGGTTGGATTCAGGCGGGCAAAGATGCCAAAACTCCACCTAATGTTGAAGTAACTACAAACGATCAAATACGGATCACTGCAAGGTTACGTACAAATGATTTGAATAACCGAGTGCAAGGAAGTTTTTTCGCTTTACCTAGCGGTAAATCATCAGAATTAAAAAATTGGGATGAAACGCAATCGATCGCAACTGCAAATTTTTCGCTTGATTTACTAGAGGCTAGTGATCCACGATTAACTCCAAAGTTTCCTAATGAACTGCCAGAGTTAACCGACGGACCGCATTTTGCTTATGCCCTGCAATGGTTACTATTTGGTTTACTTGCGCTTTTTGGCCGAGTACTTATCTTCCGAGAAGAGTTACGCGCCAGCAAGTGATTGTCTAGCGTATAAATCGGAATAAAGTCCCGATTTCCTAACTAAGTCGTCATGCTTGCCTCGCTCCACGATAACTCCGTCCTGTAAAACCAATATTTGATCGGCAGCCCGAACTGTTGAGAGTCGATGTGCAATCACAATGCTGGTGCGGCCTTTTAAAGCAAACGCCAACGCTTCTTGAACTAGCGCTTCATTCTCAGAATCTAAATGCGCAGTTGCTTCGTCGAGGATAACAATTCTTGGCGCTTTCAATAACAATCGAGCAATAGCTAACCGTTGTTTCTCGCCACCAGATAATCTATGTCCGCGCTCCCCTACGACAGTGTCAAAACCATTTGGTAACGAAGCAATTAATTCCCAAATTTGCGCAGCTTCACAAACAGTTCGCAATTCCGATTCAGATGCATCATTTTTAGCGTAATAGAGATTTGCAGCGATGGAATCATGAAACATATGGGCATCCTGCGTTACTACACCAATTGCATCTCGCAATGATGCTATTTTCAAATCTTTGATATCGATGCCATCAACTTCAATCGCGCCTTCTGTAACATCATAAAGTCTTGGCACTAACGCACTGATAGTGGTTTTCCCAGCGCCGGAGGGCCCAACTAAGGCAGTTAGCGTGCCGGGTGCGCACTCAAAAGTAATTCCTCGTAATATTTCACCGCTCTCTATTGTTTCTGGCTTAGCAACCGATTCCAAAGATGCAAGTGATATCTCATCAGCCTTAGGATACGAAAATTTAACATCTTTAAATGAAATGCTTAAAGATTTGTTAGGTAATGAAACAGCTGAAACTTTATCCTTAACCATCGGTTCTAAATCAAGAACTTCAAAAACTCTCTCGAACGAGACTAGCGCCGTCATTACATCCACTCGCACATTTGAAAGCGCAGTCAACGGCCCATATAACCGAGCAAGTAATGAAGTTATTGCGATTAGTGTGCCAACAGTCACAGCGCCATTAATCGCTAAGTGACCACCAATCCCATAAGCAAAAGCCGTTGCAATCGCCGCGATAGACGTTAACGCTATAAAGAAGATTCGGTTTAATAGCGCAATACTGATTCCGATGTTAGCAACTTTCCTTGCCCGGCTTGAAAAATAATCACGTTCGGCAACAGGATCACCGTAAAGAGACACTAGTAAAGCGCCAGATACATTGAAACGCTCCGTCATAGTAGATGACATCTCTGCATTTAAGTTAAAGGATTCCCTCGTGAGCTTCTGAAGTTTTTTTCCTACCCACTTAGTTGGAATTAGAAAAACCGGTAAGAGGACTAGCGAAACTATCGTTATCTGCCAAGAAAGAATCAACATCGTTACTGTAACTAAAACTAAACTTATTACATTGCTGATAACGCCGGATAGTGTTGCGGTAAATGCTTGTTGCGCTCCGATTACATCAGAATTTATTCGCGATATTAAAGCTCCGGTTTGCGTTCGAGTAAAAAATGCAATTGATTGGCGCTGCACGTGTTGAAATACTTTAGTTCTTAAATCGTAAATTAGTCCTTCCCCGATTCGCGCGGAAAACCATCGCCCAGCCATGCTAAGTAGCGCATCAAATATTGCAAGAACTCCGACAGCTACTGCTAGCTTTGTAACTAAATTAGCATCTCCAGGAATCACGCCTTGATCAATTAATCGTCTTAAAAGAAGTGGGGTTGCTACAACCAAAAAGGCATCCAACACAACCGTTATTAAGTAAATTATTAACGAGGACTTATACGGAGACGCAAAACTAGCAATTCTCTTAATAGTCCCTGGTTTTAGTTTTTGGTCCTTAACCGATTGATCTTGAGTTAGCGATCTAAACGACATCCAGGTTGCATGCATTGACATGGGCTATACAGTAAACCCAATCGCGCGGAGTTGTTCTCGGCCATCATCTGAGATTTTATTTGGACCCCAGGGTGGCATCCAAACCCAATTAATCTTTACATCATTCACTAAATCTTGCAGTACTTGCCTAGTTTGATCTTCAATCACATCTTGCAATGGACAGGCGGCGGAAGTAAGGGTCATATCTAGCACTGCGATATTTGAACTATCGATGGAAATATCGTAAACAAGTCCAAGATCAATCACATTGATCCCAAGTTCAGGATCAATTACATCTTTCATCGCCTCAGTGACATCTTCAGATGTTGCTATCTTCTCAACCATTCTCTCCCCTATCGATTTCTGGTAATTTTCGTAAAACTATTTTTTAGCTAGACCTTGAGAAAGCGCATCTTTGAAAGCCATCCAACCAATCAAAGCGCATTTAACCCGGGCTGGGAATTTCGATACTCCAGCAAATGCAACACCGTCTCCGATAATCTCGTCATCACCAGTTAATTTGCCCTTACTTTGGATAACTTCGACAAAACTATCAAGTATGGACAACGCTTCATTAATTGGTCTCCCAGTCAGCAAATCCGACATAACCGAGGTACTTGCTTGCGAGATTGAACAACCGACTCCATCCCAAGTTATATGCTCGACCATCTCGCCATTGAGATGCAGATTTAAAACGATTTCATCACCACAACTCGTATTCAAGTGTGTGACTTGCGCAATTGGATCTGGTAGCAATTTTTTATTCAATGGATTTTTATAATGATCCAAAATAACTTCCTGGTAGAGCGAATCTAGGTTCATCAACTTCTCGATTTCGTGCGCGGTGCAGTAAAAAAATCTTTAGCTTCATATATCCCAGAAATCAATGCATCAATGTCGCTGAAGTCATTATAAAAATATAAAGATGCGCGGGTGGTTGCTGGAACCTTTAAAACTCGCATCAATGGCCATGCACAGTGATGACCAGTTCGAACCGCGATCCCGTTCTGGTCTAGCGCCTGTCCCAAATCGTGTGGATGGATGTTCTCCATCGTGAATGAAAATACCGATCCACGATTGGCAGTATCTACCGGGCCAATAATCTTCAATCCGGCAACGCTTTGTAATTTCGCTAAGGCATACTCTGTTAACGCAACTTCATGGTTATGGATTTTCTCCATTCCGATTTCATTTAGATAACGGATAGCGGCGCCAAGACCAATCGCCTGTGCCATGTTCGGAACACCTGCTTCGAAACGTTGTGGCGTTTCTGCAAAAGTAGCTGTGGACATAGTTACAGATTCGATCATTGAACCACCAGTTAAGAAAGGTTCCATCTCGTTTAACAATTCAGCCCGACCCCAAAGAATCCCAACGCCTGTGGGTCCCACAGCTTTATGTCCCGAGAATGCTAAGAAGTCGATCTCCAATTCTTTTACGTCAACTTTGAAATGTGGGACTGACTGGCATGCATCAAGTATAAAAAGTGCGCCAACACTTTTTGCTGCGGTCGCCAGATATTTTATTGGATTTATGGTGCCGAGAACATTTGATTGATGTGTTATTGCAACAATTTTAGTTTTAGAATTGATAATGCTATCGATATTACTTAAATCCAACCGACCCTCGGCGGTAACTGGCAACCAAGTAAGTTCGGCACCAGTTCTAGCTGCTAATTGTTGCCAAGGAATCAAATTTGCGTGATGTTCCATCTCGGATACCACAATTCGATCGCCAGGATTTAAATGAAACCTAGAACCTTTTCCGGAATTACTAAAAGAGTAAGCAAGTAGATTTAAAGATTCAGTTGCGCTCTTCGTGAAAACAATTTCCGACCCTTCGCTATTGAGGAAGCGAGCTACTTCTAAACGAGCTTCCTCATATAGTTCGGTAGCTTCTTCGGCTAACTGGTGAGCCCCGCGATGAACTGCGGAATTATGATTTTCATAGAAGTCGCGTTCAGCATCAAGTACCGTTTTTGGTTTATGCGAAGTAGCCCCACTATCTAGATAGATTAACCGTTTTCCATCGCGAATTGTGCGATTAAATATCGGAAAATCTCGCTTAATCGCAGCGACATCCAACAAACTTTGCATCTTCCCTCTATCTGGAATTAACTCTTGATGTATTCAGCGTAACCGTTCTCTTCTAATTTGTCGGCTAATTCAGCGCCACCCTCTTCAACAATATGACCATTTGCGAAGACATGGACAAAATCTGGCCTTATGTAACGGAGAATTCGGGTGTAGTGGGTAATTAGAAGAACTCCAATATTAGATTCAGCTTTTACTCGGTTAACTCCCTCTGAGACAATTCGAAGTGCATCTACATCTAGACCGGAGTCAGTTTCATCAAGAATCGCAATCTTCGGTTTCAACAATTCAAGTTGGAGAATTTCATGGCGCTTTTTTTCACCGCCAGAAAAACCTTCGTTGACGCTTCGCTCCGAGAATGCCGGGTCTATATTCAATTTGGTCATTGCCTCTTTAACTTCGCCAACCCAGGTACGGATTTTTGGAGCCTCGCCTCTTAACGCGGTAGCTGCTGTTCTCAAGAAATTAGAAACCGAAACACCTGGTACTTCAACTGGATACTGCATAGCCAAAAATAATCCTGCTTTAGCACGTTCGTCGACAGTCATCTCAAGCACATCAACTCCATCCAGAGTTACAGCACCATCCATAATTGTGTATTTAGGGTGTCCCGCAATGGAATAGGCAAGAGTTGATTTGCCAGAGCCATTTGGTCCCATTATCGCGTGGGTTTCGCCAGAGTTAACCGTTAAATCGACCCCCTTTAAAATTTCAGTCAAACCTGAATCAGTTTCAACTCCCACGCGCAAATTCTTAATGACCAGTGATGACATTTTCTTCCTTATGAGTTGAGACTAATCGTGACGGTATCTCCATCACGTGTTACTGCAAAAACTTCAGCGTCTTCTGTAGCTGGCGGTGTGAGAGATTTTCCATCTCTTAGATCAAACTCCGCACCATGCAACCAACATTCAATTTTGTAATCTGAGATAACACCTTCAGAGAGCGAAGCTTCTGAATGAGTACAAACATCTCCGATAGCAAAAACTTCGTTGTCAATGCGGACCACACAGACATCTTTGCCGCCGACTTCTATTTTCTTTGCCTTGCCAGGAATTAAGTCCGTAATAGGCATCGATAAAGATTTCACTACGCACCAACCCTGGATAAATCGCGGTCAATTCGGGCCATCAATCTTTCTTCAATAACCTCGTTACCGATCTTTGAAATTATTTCAGTAAAAAATCCTCGAATTACTAATCTACGGGCTTCATCAGATGGAATCCCTCGAGACATCAAATAGAAAAGTTGTTCGTCATCGAACCGACCAGTTGTGCTGGCGTGACCAGCTCCAATGATTTCGCCGGTTTCAATTTCAAGATTCGGTACTGAATCAGCCCTTGCACCATCAGTAAGCAAGAGGTTTCGATTTAACTCGTATGTATCAGTTCCTTCGGCAATCGCGCGAATGAAAACATCACCTATCCAGACCGAACGCGCTTGATTTCCGGCTAGCGCACCTTTGTAATTTACGCGAGATTTAGCGTTCGGCACGCCATGATCGACATGAATGCGGTGTTCCAAATGTTGGCCATCCGTAGCGAAATAAACACCAAGTAATTCTGCACCTGCTCCAGGACCGGTGTATTCAACCGTAGGAAGTATCCGCACAACAGAACCTCCAACTGAAACAGTAATCGAATTGAATGTCGCATCTCTACCCAGGATTGCATGGTGTCGCGCTAAGTGAACCGTAGAGTTTTCCCACTCTTGTAAGGTTACGAAATTCAAGGTGGCTCCAGCATCGAGAATTATTTCAATCTCTTCACCAATTAACGATTCGCCGGTATTTTCAATGATCACAGTCGCTTTACTATTAGCTCCAGCTCGAATTACCGTCCGAGAAAATTCCTTACTTGAACTATTCTTTCGATTTAGCGTTATTGGCTCCAGAACTTCCGCATTAGGTTCAATTTCCAAAAGCGTAACTTTTGCAACAACTTCTCTAATTCTTTCTACGATTACATCATCAGTTTTTGAAACCGCTGGAACTGATTCCGTTGAAACCACTCTTAAAGAGAAACCATTTTCTACTTGGCTCTTGCGGAAGAGCGAAATCTGATCCAAAACATTAGTTTCACGATCATGTAATCCGACTAGCCGTTTCAACGGAGTAAAACGCCAGGCCTCTTCCCTACCAGTCGGGGTACCAGCATGATTTAGTAAATTTGAAGTCAGCGTGCTCACTATCCGACAGCGCCTTCCATTTGCAATTGAATCAAGCGGTTGAGTTCAAGCGCATATTCCATTGGTAATTCACGGGCAATTGGTTCAATAAAACCTCGGACAATCATCGCCATTGCTTCATCTTCTGATAGACCTCGTGACATCAAATAGAAAAGTTGATCATCGCTAACTTTCGAAACTGTGGCTTCATGACCCATCGAAACATCATCTTCGCGAACGTCAACGTAGGGATAGGTATCCGAACGTGAAATTGTGTCGACCAATAGCGCATCGCATTTAACGGTGCTCTTGGAATGATGCGCACCTTCTTCAACTTTAACTAAGCCACGATATGAAGTTCGACCGCCACCTCGAGCTACAGATTTAGAAATAATTGTTGAAGATGTATACGGAGCAGCGTGGACCATTTTAGCGCCGGCATCTTGATGTTGGCCTTCGCCAGCAAATGCAACCGACAATGTTTCGCCTTTTGCATGCGGTCCCATAAGAAACACTGCTGGATATTTCATGGTTACTTTCGATCCTATGTTTCCATCAATCCATTCCATAGTTGCGCCTTCAGCACAAACAGCGCGTTTGGTTACTAAGTTATAAACGTTGTTCGACCAATTTTGGATTGTGGTGTAGCGAACTCGAGCGCCCTTCCGCACGATAATTTCTACTACCGCCGAATGCAATGAATCTGAGGAATAAATTGGTGCAGTGCAACCTTCGACATAATGCACATAAGAATCTTCATCAGCAATGATTAAGGTACGTTCAAATTGACCCATGTTTTCAGTGTTAATCCGGAAGTAAGCCTGCAACGGTATATCTACATGCACACCTTTAGGAACATAGATAAATGACCCACCTGACCAGACCGATGTATTGAGTGCAGCAAATTTATTGTCACCAACCGGGATCACAGAGCCGAAGAACTCTTTAAAAATATCTTCATGTTCTCTAAGCGCAGTATCAGTATCAAGGAAGAGAACGCCCAATTTTTCTAAATCTTCGCGGATAGAGTGATAAACAACTTCTGATTCATATTGCGCTGCAACTCCAGATACCAGGCGCATTTTTTCAGCTTCTGGGATACCGAGTCGATCATAAGTATTTTTAATGTCGTCAGGTAGTTCGTCCCATGTGGTCGCTTGCTTTTCAGTCGAGCGGACGAAATATTTGATGGTATCGAAATGAATCCCGGATAGATCGGAACCCCAGTTTGGCATTGGTTTCTTTTCGAATAACGCTAATCCTTTAAGACGAAGATCTAACATCCATTGTGGTTCATTTTTCTTCGCGGAGATATCGCGGACAACCTCTTCGTTCAAACCACGTCTACTGTTTGCACCAACATCATTCTTATCGGACCAACCAAATTCATATTTGCCAAGTCCTTCAAGTTCTGGGTGTGCTACTTGTGTCATGCGCGTTTTCCAACTTTCTCCGTAGTTGTTTTCTTCGATAAATTTGGAATGAAAGTGGTGCAAACACCATCTCCATGAGCGATAGTGGCCAGCCGTTGCACATGCGTGCCAGTTAATCTAGAAAATGCAGCAGTCTCTGCTTCACATAATTCCGGGTACTGAGCGGCAACATGCGCTATTGGGCAATGGTGTTGGCAGAGTTCCTGCCCATTACCTTGATCATGAACATTTGCGGCAAAACCTTCGCTGCTTAAATATTCTGCCAGCGCCACAAATTTACCGGCTTCAGATTTTGCTTTGTTCATAAAAAGATTAGCTTTCCGTTCCATATCTTCGGCACGTGCATTCGCAAAACCAGTGACCATTGCTGCGCCGGATTGGGAATTCATAAACTTGAGCGCTAAAACCGCAAGATCATCATAAGAATGTTCGAATTTTTCGCGCCCAATTTCGGTCATTACAAAAACCTTGGAAGGCCGCCCGCGTCCTCTGGTATTTAAACTCCGTTGATATGGTTCGCGTGCTTCGAGAATCCCATCTTGAACTAACGCGTCTAAATGGCGACGCACTCCTGCCGGGGTAATTTTTAGACGCTTTGCTAACGCAACCGCGGTTGAAGGACCAGCTTCTAAAATTGCCCGCGCGAGGCGATCCCGGGTTCGCAGATCTTCGCCGGGAATGGCGCGAGGGCTAGTCTTTTTCACAACAGTAGTGTTGCGTAATTCGCCTTAAACCGCCAATCCAGCCTCAGCTCTACGGACTCCTCTCCGCAATAAGGTTCGGGTATGTCCAAAATTGAACGATTTCTCTTCTCGCTTCTGGTTTTCTTGCAAGCGGCAATCGTGGTCACTGGCGGCGCAGTTCGATTAACCGGTTCGGGTCTTGGTTGCCCAACCTGGCCGGAATGTACGCCTGGTTCAATTACACCAGTCAAGGGCCAAATTGAAGGCGAATTTCACTCCTGGATCGAATTCGGAAATCGATTACTAACTTTTGTGCTGCTATTTTC
The DNA here is from genome assembly GCA_964567545.1 of uncultured Bifidobacterium sp. GTDB lineage: Bacteria > Actinomycetota > Actinomycetes > Nanopelagicales > Nanopelagicaceae > UBA7398. Next base: position 11,316 of record CAZMNB010000028.1, read on the forward strand.
AGCGATCGCGGTAATCGTAATTGTAATTAGGAGAGACGCTAAAGATTTACGTTGGTTGGCCGCAGGTCAATTAGCCGGAATTTTTGGGCAAGGAGTTCTTGGTGGCATAACGGTTCTAACTGATTTAAATCCAATTCCAGTTGCTGGTCACTTTTTACTTTCGATTCTGCTGATTGGTGGTGCTCTTTCATTGCGACAACGGGCTCTCGGTAAGGATTTGAAAATTCAGTTACGACCCATTACTAAGAAGTTAGCCCAATCCGTTCTGCTGATTAGTGTTTTAGTAGTTGTACTTGGCACAGTTGTAACCGGTAATGGCCCGCATGCCGGTGACGCGCAAGCTAAGAGATTCAATTTTGATCCGAGGTTAATCACACGGATTCACGCAGATGTCGTCATTGTATTTGTGCTGCTCACGATCGCCCTATTAATTGCGGTGCGTATGGTTGAAGATGCGGGAGTGCAACAGAAATTTGGTCGAAAAGTTTTGTTACTTCTCTTCGTTTCACTTGCGCAAGGCGGAATTGGATTTGTGCAATATTTTAATGGGGTACCCATACTTCTAGTGGGCTTCCATTTACTTGGAGCAACGTTAGTTTGGATCTCCACTTGGAATCTGGCTATTACCGGAAAGGTGTTCACTCGATGACCGCTTCATTAAGACGAGCACCTTGGTCGCAAATAGATGATGATGCAGTAAAGGTTGCCCGGGCACTTGCCATGGATGCCGTACAAAAAGTAGGAAATGGCCATCCTGGAACTGCAATGTCGCTTGCCCCAGTTGCTTATACCCTTTTCCAGCGATTCTTAAAACACGATCCAAATGATCCCAATTGGTTAGGTAGAGATCGCTTCATTCTTTCTTGCGGGCACTCTTCATTAACTCTTTACATTCAATTGTTATTTAGTGGATATGGGGTAGAGCTCGATGATTTGAAAAATTTCCGAACTTGGGGTTCGTTAACTCCTGGTCACCCTGAATTTGGTCACACTGCTGGTGTGGAAACCACAACTGGTCCGCTAGGCCAAGGGGTTGCCAATGGCGTAGGAATGGCGATGGCAGCGCGATATGAACGCGGATTGTTTGATCCTAATAACCACGACGAAAGTCCTTTTGATCACAATATCTGGGTTATTTGCTCAGATGGGGATCTCGAAGAGGGAGTTAGCGCTGAGGCATCCTCATTAGCCGGAGTTCAGCAACTTGGAAATTTAAAGGTTATTTATGATGACAACCGAATTTCAATTGAAGGTGATACCCAGTTAGCTTTCAATGAGGATGTTTCGATGCGTTACAAATCATATGGGTGGAACGTAATTGAGGTACCGACAAAGGGCGATGGTGATGTCGATCGAGAAGCCTTAGAAGAAGCGATGGACAACGCAATCAGAGAAATAAATAAACCAACCTTAATCCGATTGAAAACAGTAATCGCTTGGCCAGCTCCTGCCTTGAAAAACACCGCAAAATCTCATGGTTCCGCACTTGGCGCTGAGGAAATTGCGGCGACCAAGAAAGTACTTGGATTAGACCCTGATATCCATTTCCACTTCCCTGCCGATGTTGAGAAACATGTCCGCGCGGTCAAAACTCGTGGCGCTGAAATGAAAGCAGCATGGCAAAAAGAATTTGATCTATGGCGATTAAAGAATCAGGATCGCGCCGCCCTTTTGCAACAAATACAATTGAAAAAACTTCCAGAAGGTTGGGAAAGTACTTTGCCAACCTTCGCCTCTGATAAAGAGATAGCTACTAGAAAAGCTTCTGGTGACACAATTCAAGCACTAGCTAAAATATTCCCAGAGTTTTGGGGTGGATCAGCAGACCTTGCTGAAAGCAATAACACAACTATTGAAGGTGGCGGTTCATTTTTGCCATTATCTAGCGGCTTAAAGAATGCAGATCCATATGGTCGGATAATTCATTACGGGATTCGCGAGCACGCTATGGGCGCAATTATGAATGGAATTGCCCTACACGGATTGACAAAAACATTTGGTGGCACATTTTTAGTCTTTAGCGATTACAT